>CALLPZ010000583.1 GCA_938015405.1 uncultured Pseudanabaenaceae cyanobacterium | reverse complement strand
CTAGCAATAGCGGTCGCTAGGGCGAATTCCTCCGCTGTCATCGCTAAGCGGTCCCAGGCTTCTGTGTCTGGGGCGGTCAGTTCCAGCGGACGATTGATGTTTTGTGCCACCTCCACGGCCTCTTCTTCAGAGAGCTGGGGAGCAATCTCATCTTTGATGCGGCTCAACTCATATTTGAAGTTGATGTCATCCACGGAGATATCGGTGGGCTGGGCAACGGCCACAGTTGCATTCTGGGCGATGCTATCCGCTAGAACCACTTCTGCAGCAAAGGTCTCTGCCAGTAGACCATCAAGGTCGCTTTGGGCTGCGGTGAGTTGCAGAGGCTGACGATTGAAACTGCTGCCTTCCAGAGAGGTTTGCTGGTTGAGGATGGCGATCGCCCAGTTCTCGTCTGCATCAAGACTGTCGTTTTGGCTGTCACTTTGGTCTTCAGCTTGAGCTGCCCAAGCCAGATCTATGTCCTGGAGCAGAGAGGGCTGCTGCTGCTGATAAATCAGGGCTTGCTTGACTGCATTGAACCGGCGAGCCTGATCGCGGCGAATGTAATATTCGGTGTTACCTAGACCTGGTGCTGCCCAGCGGTTTTCTAATGGATCCCAATAGGACCAAGTGCGGGCTCGAATGATTTGCTCATCGGGGTCGCTGATGGTCTTTTTCATCTGGGCCAGGCGATCCACGTAACCCCAGCCATCTAATCCAGCCAATTCACTCTGGGTTGTGAGGTCAAGACCATTGATGAGTTCTAAATTGGTTAGCTGAATGCCGTAGTTTTTGGCTTGAGCCTGAAGCAGATCGTGGAAGCGGCGGAGCTTGACGAGTTGCCGTTGGTCAGCCACTTCTGGCAAGGCTTTTTGGGCGGCGGCCCAGCGCTTGTCATCGCTGTTAGCCTTGCTCAACACTCCTGAGGTTTCTTGATGAGATAGGTGTTGAAAGCTAAAACTGCCGAAGTTATTTGCCCCATTTCCGGGGTCTTGGTGCCAATAGTAAGCGGGATTCATCGAGCCATCTAGGCCACGAGTTCCTTCCGCGTTGCCAATGACTATCGCTAAGGGAGAATTGGACCCCTGCTGCCACCACTCCATGGGAATGCTGGTAGAGCCTTGGAATAGAAAGTCTGAAGGCAGCTTGACATTGCGAAAGTCGAAGGCTGAGGGTTGGTGGGGCTCACTGCCTTGAAAGCCAGGCAGCTTGATAAAAGCTAGGTTCGGGGCTGAAGTCAGTTCTCCAGCCGTAGCGAAACCCTGAGTCGATGCTGTGCAGAACACGGCAAAGCCTGCAGCAAGTTTCATTGAATGCATCAAACGAACGACCTCCTAAACCGCTGAAGAACGGCTTAAATCAGAGAGAACTCTCTGCTCGACTGTTTTCCATGGGGTGCAGCGAAGCACCAGACCGTCACACTCAAGCTGATACGAAGTAGTGCAGAGAGCGCACCAACGCTGGGTTATAAATACTTGCAATTCATCCAAGGTTTGGAAGTTACAAGAGTTTTCAAACCATTGTCTTAAAAGGACAATGTTTTGGAAGACACAAACAATCTGCGTGGTGCAATGAACCTTCACATTTTTGCAGAAAATGTTTAGATTTTCAAAGTGAAACTGCTAAGTGCCTTCTGGTAAAGGTTTGGAGCTTTGGGCTCAATCTTTAACTTTTGGGAGAGAAGAGAATTCCCTAATTAATCCTTTCATTTTTGCGTATTTATAAAAAATAAAGAGTTTGTGTCTCTGAAACGTTTCCTTTTTTCTACGTGTAAATACTTGGTTGTGGAAGTTGGTTGGTTTGTCTCGGCTTGCAAAAAATGATTTCTAATAATGGTCTTTTTGAGTTGAGAAAGGCCTGATAGCAAGACTTTGGCTTTCCCCTGTCTGTTCCGCATTCTGCATTTCGAGTGCTAGATCGTACTTGGGGCTTGGAAGGTCTTGTCTGCCTTGAACTTGGTCTTGAGAGCAGAGGATTGCTTGAGCAAGGATGAATCTCCTGCTTGAGCCAAGGGCATCCTTCGAAGATAGGAAGTTGAGCCCTTTTAGCTCATAAAAAGATGTAATTCTGTAAGCGATTACTCACTTCTTGAAAAAATGATTTGAGTCATCGCGATGAACAAAATGTTTGCCATCACATCGTTGAAATATTCAGCTTCTGCATCGGAACTATGTTCCGTGTCGAACCGGATGTGCTGATGTTTTCAATAACAGCCTTGGCCGCTTTAGGGCTGTCTTTAGTCGTTGAGAGCGGCGCTGGGATTGTCAAACAGTTGGGGATCGAGATAATTCAAGCGAGCGGCAGGGCTCAGGGCTGAAAGAATTTGCTGGCCATAGCTGCGGTGGATGACTCGAGTGTCGAACAGGCCAACGATGCCTTGGGACTCGCGAACTGGGGCGATCGCCCGTTGAAGCTCTCGTAAGCATTGGGGCAGGAGGTATTGGCGGAACCAGTCCTGACGCAGGCCTTTATAGAAGGCCACGCGTCCGGCAACCAGAGGATGCTCGAGGCTGGGGAAGGGCAGCGTTGCCATCAATAACAATCGAGGGGCTGGAAGGACAGCTTGATGGGTCTGCCAGAATTCCCAGCCGCTGACGAGGATGCTGTTCTCATCTAGGCAGGTTTGTTCCACCTGGACGCGAGAGCCAAATTCGGCAGCTAGGATGGAGCCTATTTGTCCCTTGAGAGGGAGGTCATTGATCAATAAGACAATGGGGCCGCTGTGGCATATCCCTTCGCCTTCTGGCCCCCCTGAGAGACCACCTGATGGACTACCGGCCTGGCTGAGGGTGAGAAGGCGACGCAGTTCTGTGAGTAGGGCGCCTTGGTAGCGGGCAGTGTTGGGCAGGGGCAGGTTCTCCGGGATGTAGAGCTGGATCTCGGAGGTATTGCGGTTGGGGGAGAACTGAATGCAGGTCATCTCCCCCAGGCCCAACTCTTTGCGATAGCGTGGGGCTTCCGATTCTGGGTCCATCGCTTCGCCGATGAGGACGAGGGGTTGGCGTTCCCAGAGGGGGCGGGCCAGGCTAGGGATGTCTAAGGGCTGACTATGGAGGCGGAATTGCCCCTGGGGGCGGGCAATGTCGGTCCAGAGTAGATGATCTTTCTGGAGCTGATATTGCTGGAAGTGGTTTTGAAAAGCCTGCCAGGCATGGGGCAGGGATTGGCCTTCTAGACAGTCCAATAGATGAGCTAAAGGCTGGGTCTCGGTTTCGTCTAGCAGATTGCAGCTGTAGGGGTTGGCGGGGCGCTGGAAAAGGCTATGGGTTAGCTGGACGCGAGTTTCGCGGATGACATCGTTGTGGAGTGGGCAGGCGAGCATTAGCTGATCCCAGTCCGCTGGGGTGAGGTCTAGTGTGAGTTGTTGACGGAGCCAGAGTCCCAGATCATCAGCCCCTTCGATGATGGTGGGAATGCCTTCTGGGAAATGCCCGAGGTTGTGGAGGCGATCGCTTATCCAATCCGCCGGAGTGGTTATGAGTAGCCCCCGAAAGTCATCGCTGGGCCAGCGGTCTCCTTGGTGAATGGATTTTGGGGTCGGCATCCAGCGACGGAGGCGAGGCAGTTCTACCGTCAGGAGGCGTTGTTGAACCGCAGGAGGAGCGACAAGAATGGCCGGCTCTGGCCAGAGCAGCAGGGGGGTGAGGTAGCCCAGGCGATAGCTGCGGTAGCTACGGGTTGGGACCGCTTGGATCAAGGCACTGCGCCCCAGTCGCAATGCCCTCGCCACCAGTCGGGCCAGGGTTAGGTGGTGGGGCCATTGAGACTCTCCCTGTTCTCTCAGGAAGGCTCGTAGCTGCTGGTGGACTTCGACTTCAATCACTAGGGGGACCGGTGGAGCTAGGGAGCGGAGATTGATCTGTGCTGGAGTGGAGCGATCACAGCAATCACGTTGGGGATTG
>CALLPZ010000582.1 GCA_938015405.1 uncultured Pseudanabaenaceae cyanobacterium | reverse complement strand
GTTCGACCTCAATCAGCTCAGCCAAGACTTTTGAAATTGCTTCGTGCTTGTTCTCTTTAGTCTTTTGCTCAGCTTCCTCTTGGTAACGAGTTTCTAAACTCTCACGCAGCTCCTTGAGGGTTTCGAAGTCGCTGACCTCTTGGGCAAAATCGTCATCCAGCTCTGGAAGCTCACGAGCTTTAAGCTCCTTGAGGGTAATTTCAAAGGTTGCCTTTTTACCTGCCACTTCAGGTTGAGGATAGTCCTCAGGGAAGGTTGCAGGAACCTTTCGAGTCTCATCGGGCTTCATGCCCATCATGCCTTCGATAAAGCCAGGGATGAACTTGCCTTCACCCAGCTCCACCTGGAAGTCTTCTGCGGAACCGCCCGGAATTTCCTCAGGTTCAGCACCTTTCTCAGCATCTTCAGGCAAGTCTAGGTGGCCCTTGAAGTCGATGATTGCGACATCATCTTCCTTGGCGGCGCGATCTTCCACGGGGACCAAGGTGGCCAGCTGCTTCTGATAGTCGGCGAGGACGCTATCAACCTTCTCTGTGTCGTACTTAATCTCTTCGGCTTGAACCGTGATGCCCTTATAACCCTTGAGAACAGGAGTGGGGGGGACGTCAACAGCGGCAGAGAATGTC
Source organism: uncultured Pseudanabaenaceae cyanobacterium (assembly GCA_938015405.1). GTDB lineage: Bacteria > Cyanobacteriota > Cyanobacteriia > PCC-9006 > JAAUQQ01 > JAAUQQ01. Next base: position 8,862 of record CALLPZ010000582.1, on the reverse strand, counting down.
AGGGGTTTGCCGGGCTCAAAGGCACCAATCAAGTCTTCGAAGCTGGACTTGAGCTGGTAATTGCCTAGGGCATCAATTTCTTCTTTCTCAATAGCCTGGTCCAATCCCTTCTGGATCAGGTCTTCGATCGCGGATGCCTTAATGCGGCCTTCGCCCAGGCGCTGCACAAGGATGTGGCGGGGAACCTTGCCCTTGCGGAAGCCTGGTAGGCTCACCTCACGGGAAAGCTTCGACAGGGTCTGGTCATAGACCTGCTTGGAGAGTTCGCCGGGGATTTCAATCTCTAGACCGAGTTGGCTGTCGGGTAACTTTTCCTGGGTGACTTTCATTCGATTCTCAAAAGTTAAACTGGTTGGGCGAGCCGATCTGCATATATTAGCCGAAGAAAATTCGCTCTGTCGATGACTAGAGTGTCTCTTCCTCGGTCAGACTTCGGTACCTACTCAGGCCCTAGCGCCGCATCACTGCCTTTGTGGTTGTGGCCATCGCTACAAACCCCAGAAGAGAATAGCGCAATAGAGGGGGCAGTAATTCGTTTCTGGCCCTTGAATCTAGTGACAAGACGTGGGTCAGAAATGACTTTAGAGTCTCTAAGGTTGTCAAACCATAGTTTAATGAACTTAATCTATGGTTCTGTAAACATTGGGACTGAGTCTTCGAGCTGAACGCTACTGAGGCTGCCTGTAATGCTTTCAGGTCATTGAGCTTACAAGCCTATCCCACTCAGTTTTTTTGGCTCGCGTCGCAACAATTGATTGGGAGGTGTGATGGTTTGAGGACTAATTCCTCGCCAGAGCATTCTGTGTGTTGTTGGACAGCTGCGCCGCAAATTTTAGTTTGTTGTCTTGTCTTTACGAAAGGTCATGACCTAAAGACGAACCAACGGTCTGTTTCCGTTTCTACTGAAGTTCTAAGGAGGCTTTGAACTTGTCTCAGTCCTATCGGGTCGCAATCTTAGGTGCAACAGGTGCTGTAGGCACCGAGTTGCTGGCGCTACTTGAAGAGCGCGATTTCCCGCTCTCAGAGCTCAAATTGCTATCTTCTCCTCGTTCTGCTGGACAGCAGCTTCAGTTCAAGGGGCAGGCCGTTACGGTGGAGGCTGTCACGGCAGATTCTTTCCAAGGGATTGATATTGTTTTGGCTTCTGCAGGAGGTAGTACTTCTAAGGAATGGGCTAAAGCAATCGTCGATGCTGGTGCTGTGATGGTGGATAATTCCAGCGCCTTTCGAATGGACCCCGAAGTTCCTCTGGTCGTACCAGAAGTTAATCCAGGGGCGGCTCAGAGCCATAAGGGGATTATTGCGAACCCCAACTGCACCACTATTTTGATGTGTCTCCCTCTCTGGCCTTTGCATCAGGCTCAGCCGATTCGTCGTTTGGTGGTCTCTACTTATCAGTCTGCCAGTGGAGCTGGAGCCCGAGCTATGGAGGAGCTTCAGGTTCAAAGTCAGGCGATTTTGAATGGTGAAGAGCCTAAAGCTGAAATTTTGCCTCACCCCATTGCATTTAATTTGTTTCCCCATAACTCACCCCTGGATGAGCAGGGCTACTGTGAGGAAGAAATGAAAATGGTTAACGAAACGCGTAAGATTTTTGGTACAGATGATCTGCGTGTCTCGGCAACTTGTGTGCGGGTCCCCGTATTGCGAGCCCATTCTGAAGCGCTTAATGTTGAGTTTGATCAGCCTTTCCCTATTGATAAGGCTCGAGAATTGATCGCCGATGCTCCTGGAGTGAAGCTTGTCGAAGATTGGAAAACGAATTATTTCCCCATGCCCATGGATGCAAGTGGCCAGGATGACACCCTTGTGGGTCGCATTCGTCAGGACCTGTCGAGTGACAATAATCTTGAGCTTTGGCTATGTGGAGACCAGATTCGCAAAGGTGCCGCGTTAAATGCAGTGCAAATTGCTGAATTGTTAGTTGAAAAACAGTGGCTGAAAGCAGTCTAAGAGGTTCGGCCTGAACTGCTGAGATGAATGATTGAATCGAGAAATTCCTGGATGGGACGAGGCATTGCGTGACTAACTTTGGGCGGGTTCTAACCGCAATGATTACGCCATTTGATGGCGACGGTAAGGTTAACTATGCCGTCGCAGAAGCTTTGGCGTCCCATCTTGCCGACCACGGGACAGATACGGTCTTGCTCTGTGGGACGACTGGAGAATCTCCTACCCTGTCTTGGGATGAGGAATATGAGCTATTCCATGTTGTTAAAGCGGCTGTTGCTGGGAAAGCTAAGGTTATGGCTGGAACTGGGTCTAACTCAACCCAAGAAGCCATCGCTGCGACCCGCAAAGCTCAGACCCTAGGGCTTGACGGTACGCTGCAAGTAGTGCCTTACTACAATAAGCCGCCGCAGGAAGGGATGTATCGTCATTTCGAGGCGATCGCCAAGGCTTGTCCAGATATACCAATGATGCTTTACAACATCCCTGGGCGAACTGGATCCAATCTCTTGCCTGAGACTGTGGTGCGTTTAGCTCAGGTGCCTGGTATTGTTGCTATCAAAGAAGCCAGTGGCAGTCTAGACCAAGCGAGTGAGATCCGTAGGCTGGCACCTTCTAAATTTGCCGTTTATGCTGGAGATGACGCCCTAACTCTGCCGATGTTATCTGTGGGGAGCGCAGGGATTGTGAGTGTGGCAAGCCACTTGGTGGGAGATGACCTCCAGGCTATGGTGCGAGCCTTTGAATCTGGCAATGTGGCTGAGGCCCGAGATGTTCATCTTCGTCTGCAACCTTTGTTCAAGACGTTGTTCCTTATGACCAATCCGATTCCCGTAAAGGCTGCATTGCAGTTGCAGGGCTGGGATGTAGGTAGTGTTCGTTCTCCCCTGGTGGAGGTGTCCGAAGAAGTTACGCAGAAGCTGAAGGCTGTATTGGATGAATTAGGGATTGCTGCTAAGGCCTAAGTGCCGATTTTTGGGGTTTGCCCCGTGGTTCAAGTGTTGTTAGAACGTTCTCGCTCCGCTGTTGGGTTTCGTCCGTAAACCTTGTCTGTCCATCGTTAAGAATTTGAAATCTAGAATTTTGGGGACCGTTTGACTCCACTGGCTTGGATTTGGCTCTGTCAGTGGGATGTGGAGGTCTAGGTCCCAACCCTCTTGCCTCGATTGCGAGGCATTGCGTCGCTACGGTAGCTGGAATAGTTCGTTTCACAACTATCTCCTCGCAAGGTTGGCGCACCGTGAACTTTCCTCCCCCGTTTCTAGGGCGGTGGTTCACCCGTAAGTTTCGTGTCTACAAAGTGTTTGAAAGCTAAGGAGTAACATGGTTAAGCGCAACTCTAATGAGGCCCTCAAGGTCATTCCCCTAGGCGGTCTCCATGAGATTGGCAAAAATACCTGCGTATTTGAATACGGTGATGAAATCATTCTGGTAGACGCTGGTTTGGCGTTTCCCACCGATGGAATGCATGGTGTAAACATTGTCCTGCCAGATATGACCTATCTGCGGGAGAACCAGGACCGCATTAAGGGCATGATCGTCACCCACGGTCATGAGGATCACATTGGCGGTATTGCTTTTCATTTGAAGCAAATTGATATTCCGGTCATTTACGGCCCTAAGTTGGCGCTGTCTTTGCTGTCCGGCAAGTTAGAAGAAGCAGGTGTTAGCGATCGTACCGAACTGCGCACTGTTAGCCCCCGCGACACAGTTCGTCTGGGTTCGAACTTCTTAATTGAGTTCATCCGCAATACCCACTCCATGGCGGATAGCTTCACCCTGGCCATTCGCACCCCCGTGGGCGTGGTGATCTTTACCGGTGACTTCAAGGTTGACCATACTCCCGTTGACGGAGAGTACTTCGACTTCCAGAAGCTGGCTGAATACGGTGAGCAGGGTGTGCAGTTGCTGATCAGCGACTCCACCAATTCTGAGGTTCCTGGCTTTACGCCTTCCGAGCGTGCCGTTTTCCCTGGTTTGGATCGAGAGATTGGGGCTGCAAAAGGTCGGGTCATGGTGACCACCTTTGCCTCGTCCGTTCACCGGGTCAATATGATTCTGGAGCTGGCGACCAAGCATAAGCGCAAGGTCGGTGTCATTGGCCGTTCCATGCTCAATGTCATCGCTAAGGCCCGTGAATTGGGCTATGTGCGTTGCTCCGATGATTTGTTTGTGCCGCTCAAAGAGATTCGCAATTACAAGGATAGCGAAGTCCTGATTCTATCCACAGGTTCCCAAGGCGAGACCATGGCGGCCATGACCCGCATTGCTCGCGGCGAGCACCAGCAGGTCAAGGTCCGCGAGGGTGACACCATCATCTTCTCCGCGAACCCCATTCCGGGTAACACCATCTCTGTAGTCAACGTCATCGATATGTTGATGCAGCAGGGCGCTTATGTTGCCTACGGCAAGGGCAAGGGGCTCCATGTTTCCGGCCACGGTTGCCAGGAAGATCAGAAGTTAATGCTGGCTTTGACCCGTCCTAAGTTCTTCTTGCCTGTGCATGGTGAGCACCGGATGCTGGTTAAGCATGCTCAGACGGGCCAGAGCATGGGTATCCCTGAAGAGAATATTCGCATCATCGACAATGGCGACATTGTTGAAATCACGGCTGATTCCATTGACGTTGCCGGCAAGGTTCCTTCCGGTATTGAGCTCGTGGATGGTTCCCGTAAGGGCATGGTTGATGACCGTGCGCTGAAGGAACGTCAGCAACTGGCTGAAGATGGCATGGTTGTCACAACTGTGATTGTGACGAATGATGGCCAGCTTCTGCGGGACCCCGATGTGCGTTTGCGCGGTGTGATTAACGCTGCAGACCACAAGCGTTTCCAAGGCTGGATCTACCGTGAGGTGGATATGGTTCTGAAGGATCGTTGGGCTGACTTTAAGAGCTCTAACAGCAAGGGCGAAGTTGAGATTGATTGGATTGGAGTTCAAACTCAGATTGAGACCGGCATTCAGCGTCGTCTGCGTCGCGAATTGCAAAACCGCCCCATGGTGATGGTCGTGGTCCAGCCTGAAGATGCCTCTGAGATTGTGCCTGCTGCACCGAGCGGTAGCGATAAGCCCAAGGTTAATCGCAAGGTGATTTCAACTCGCGCTTCTGGTAAGTCTGATTCGGCACCTAGTAAGAAGGTGATTACGAAGTCTGCTGCTGCCAAGAAGGCGGTTGTGACGAAGTCCGAGCCGGTTGTCTCTGAAGCACCTAAGACTGGTTTGCGTCGTCGTCGTTCTTCTGCGAAGAAGGTTGCCGTGTCCAAGTAAACAGATCAAGTTTGGTGAATTGCTTTAGTCCCCATCGTGGGGGTAAGGCATAGGCCAAGACTTTAGAAAAAGCCCGACCAGAGACTTCTGGTCGGGCTTTTTCTGTTGGAAATTAGGTTGCTAGGGGGGCTGCTTGGGCGGGCATTGGGAGATTGCAGCATGAAGTTGCTTTAGGGAGATTGGGGTAATGACTGCCAAGGATTTGGTCATCCTCTTGTTCTACAAGACAAAGCCGCTGGTTGAGCGTAGGCGAAACCAGCATTCAGTTTCGGCAGTCGTTTCCTGGGCGTCGTCGAAGGGAGCGGTCCAGCTATGGGATGTTTTATTTTTTGAATATCCCCTAAAGGATGAGCTGCCATAGTCCTATGGTGATGGCGATCGCCCCTAGGTGCTGAGGCCACAACTGCTGCAATTTCTGCTTAGCGATTTTCTGGGTGAGGACGATGCTTAGGATGAGCCCGGCGGCCAAGCTGCTGCCTTGGAGGAAGGCGATGACTGCGGGGTCAGCGACCCAGATGAAGGGGCTATTGCCCAAGTCATAGGTTTGACTAAGCCCAAAGGTTGCCAGGCTTACGGGCCAAATTCTCCCAGCTTCGGCCAGACCTAGGTGGAGGTAGTGGGCCAGATTGGCGAAGAGAGTCAGGGGAAGGTAGCCGTAGGCCAGTTGTTGAAAGCCGCGAGGTCGACAGAGATTGGGCTGGATGGCTTTGAGGCGCTGGGGGAGTTGTTGGATGAGGATGTTGGCGAGGAGGGCGATCGCGCCGGGCAGGACGATTGCCAAGATGGACCAAGCGGCATGGGACCAGAAGCCATCCAGCAGGACTGGAGATTGGCCAAAGACTTGAACTAGCTCTGCCAAGTGATGGAGCGGCACGGCCCCAAGCAGCAGAAATAACAGCGCAGCCTCGTAGCTCAAGGGTTGGTGGCTGGTCCAAAGTTCAATTCCCGGTGGCCTGAGGTTGACGGCGATGGAACGGTGGGGACAGGCCTGAAGACAGGTCATGCAGAGGACGCAGTTGCGGTTATCTGTGAGCTGGGCGGGGTGAGAGTAGAGGGGGCAGCCATCGGTTTCTTGCCCTTCGCCTAGGGCGGGGCCGCCCTTATAGCACTGGTAGGTGTTGCAGCTGGCAGCGCAGATCCCCTGCTGGGCCCGGAGCTCGGTTATGGCGAGTTTGGCGAAGAGGCCGTTCATGCCACCAATGGGGCAGAGGTAACGGCACCAAAAACGCCGCTCAAATAGAGCGGAGCAAATCATGGCTCCGGCGGTGATGATGACTAAGAGCCAGGCGGAGAGATAGGCTGTATTTTCTAAATTCCATAGCTCTTCCCACAGCAGGATGAGGGTAAAGCCGCCAAATAAAATCCAGCCCCCCCAGCGGTCGGCCCATTTTCGGGGCCAGGGCAGCAGGGAACCAGGCCAGAGCTTTTGCCTCAGCCATTGTGTGATCTCGCCGTAGATCATAAAGGGACAAACGGAGCACCATAGTCGCCCGACGAAGGGGAAACTGAGGAGAATGAGGGGCCACCACCAGGCCCAAAATAGGTTGAGGGCGAAGTTGTGGTCACGGGTTTGAGGGCCGAAGAAGAGTAGGGCAACGACGATCACATAAATCGGTGCGGTGAAGCCATAGTTGAGGCGATCGGGCCAGGCGGGACTGCGCAGGAACTGACGTAGGGCGGGGTAAGCGTTGAGTAAGTTGAGGCGAAAGCGCTGTTGTTTCCGGCCGTTGGACCAAAAGATGTCTTCTGTTAAGGAGCTATTACCCTCTCGCTGGCGCATGGCCCGTTCCAGCAGGTTTTCTAATTCTGTGAGATTGCCTGGAAAGTCGTAGCCTTGGAGACTGCGTAGGGCTTCGGGGGTGACTTTTGGCCGCATTTCGCCACTAGTGCGACATTGCAGAGCCAGGTAGTAGTTGATCTGGGCCTCGATATCAGCCTTGCGGACTCGCAGGGGCGGTACCTTGATTTGAATGGGAATGTGAGGGCTAAAGTTAGGCAGATTGCGCTCGGCTACGGCCATGATCCAGGCACGACTGGCCTGAAGGGGTGGGGCGATCGCGGCTGGGCTCGTTTGAAACGAAGGGACTGAATTGAGAGGCGAAGCTTGGTGAGCAATGCTTTGAACTGGATAATGGCCCGTTTCGAGCAGCTGCTGAATAGGGGCTTGGAGATCGCTGGGTAAGTCTTGAAGGTTATTGAGCAATAGCGTTCCTTCCCCCAGCCATTCCAACAATCCCGGTTGCTCACCCCGCCCAAACAGATCCTGAAGGCGAAGACTTTGGCAATCTATGCGGATCATCGGGTTACGGCGATTGCCAGAGCCAAAGTGGATCAAGGCCGCTAGGTTGTCTTTGTTGAGGCCCGGCTCGCCAGTGATGAGTAGGGGGGAGCGCCTGCCCGACTCTGCATCGGGTTTGAGTTGGGCTGCCTCTCGAACGTTTTGTCGTAGCCGCTTGGCATATCGGCTGGAGCCAATGACCCCCCGCGTCACCCGGCTGACTTCGTAACTGCGGAGGGCCTGCTGCCGATCTTTTTCATAGGCTAACTGGGCCGAGAGGCTGGCCAGCTCTGCGGCCATGTCTTGGGAGACGAGGCCTGTGAATTCGGGGTATTGCTCGGCAAGGGATTGAAGCTGCGCTCCGTTGACCTGCCAGAGGGTGCAGTCGCTAAGGGTGTTGATGGTGCGAGGACTGAGTTGTTGGAGGAGGAGCGATCGCAACCCCAGCACAGCCCCAGGTCCCAGAATGTTGACCTCTGCGGGGCCCAAACGGCGAGTGTGGTAGGCCTCCAATTGGCCTTGATGCAAAATGAGCAACCGTTCGGGAGGGCTATCTTCCAGAATCAGCCGACAATTGGCCGCGACCTGCACTTCGGTAATGTTTTGGGTTAAGGCTTGGCGTGCTTCCGTAGAGAGTTCGGAGAAAAGGCTGTTGCTGGCCAGCCAGCGATCGCGGTCAACCTGTGCCATGGCAATGAATAAAGTCTGAGACCTGGCGAAAGCGGAGCTGCCGGGTGTAAATCCAGCCTACAGCTTTGCTGAAGGGCTTTTGGGACTGGGAATGTAACAATGCTCAACCTCCTTGATTGAGCAACGTCTAAACGATGCCCGGAACCGCTTGATCTGATATTCTCGTCTCCCCTTGTATTCGATATATGGGTGATCCCAGCCTACGGTCCTTTGCAGAGGTTGCTTAAGGCTTGTCCTTTGAGACTGGACTAAATAACAGTAATGGGAGAAGTAGGCTTTACATACTGATAGAAACCCCCGCAAGCCCCTGAATGTTCGTGACAATGGGTAAGCCCGACCCGGTCGGCAAATTCACTGTGAGGAATGGTTGTGAAAGCTGAGCTTTTTCTATTCGGTCTGACTGCCTTGTTTACGGTCACCACATTATTTTTCGGCACTAAGAACGGCTACTACGATACGGACGACTACCATGGCAACGGTTCCGCCCATTAGAGCGACATTGTGGAGCTTAGTGTCTTGGGCTGGAAATTTTCCCTCGTTGCCCAAGATGGCTTAGGTACAAACGAGGGAATAGTTCGCCTACGTCACCTGCAATTTGGGTTGGGCTTGGAGGATTGCAGCCAGCTTAGACCTAGCAGGAGGTAGCCATGGCGCAGTCTCCGCAAGAGCGGTTATTT
>CALLPZ010000581.1 GCA_938015405.1 uncultured Pseudanabaenaceae cyanobacterium | reverse complement strand
TTACGAATCAGTAGTTGTGACCGAACTCACTCCCCTGGGTCATGCACAGCGCTGCACAGCATCTCCTCCCACCCCCATCGGTTCGCCCGCCATGAGCAGTAGTAGCTTTGTTGCATGCCCGCCCGTCGCTCCCCAGTCCGTCAACTTAGAGACGAGCGGTGCCCTAATGGCCCTCGCCATCTTTGACCGCAGCGGTATTTTAGAAGGCTGCGAAGTCTGTGGTTCAGCCCCGAGCCAAGACTGGACCAATGCTGCCTTCCACACCATCGGTCTCAAGAAGTTGCTCACCACCTGCCTAAAGCAGCACAACTTCGAATATGCAAAGGTTAGTGCCGAGAGCTGCACGACCTTTATCCTGCGCCGCCGTCATCGCTACATCGCCATTGTCAGCAATCCTCAGAATTGTGAGCAAGAAGTGGCTCTCGCCCAGTTAATGCGTAAGCTCAGCCTTGCGGAGCTCATTGGCCTCGTGCGTCAGCAACAGCTGGCACCTGTGGCATAGAGCCAGGGCTTTTCATGCCAAACAAACGATGACCTGGGATGCGGGTGACCTGGGATGCGGGTGAACTCAGCATCGCAGGTCATCGTCGCTCTCATAACGACCGCAGAGCAATCCTCCTTCAACTAGGCCTATTCATTCATATTGCGATAGGTCGCCACTGCGGAAGGCGAAATGCGATTGAGGTAGCGGAAAATCCAGTATTTGAACACAGTGTCCAAAATCACGGGGAAGGTTGCGATAAACAGAAAGATAAACGAACGACTTTCTGGCAAACCAAAGTGGCGAGCAACGCCCTCTAGCAAGACCTCCCAACCGTGAGGCGAGTGAAAGCCCACAAACATGTCCGTAAACAGGATGATGATGAAGGCTTTGGCACTGTCGCTTAGGCCATAGACCACCTCATCCATAAAGGACTTGAGAATTCCTACCTCACGGCGGCTCGCGAGCAAAATGCCAGAAAAGGCTAAGACTGCCAGCAAGTCCGCAAAGATATTTTTGATGGCGTCAGAGCCTCGCCGCTCAAAATCGCTATAAACCGTCGCAGCCTCGACCTCCATGTATTCTCGAATCTCCTCTTCGCTGAGGGGATCTAACTGGTGGGACAAAATCTTGAACTCCAGCCGCTCACGGGCTCGTTGAATCTCCTGGAAGGCCTTTTCCTCCATCTCCTCATTGATGAAGATCTCCACCTCTTCCGGTGCACTCCGGAAGTAGTCCACCGCTGGCCCTACCACAAAGGCCTTGGAAAGATGGTGGGTGAGCAGCGGCACAATCACCAAGATCAGAAGAAAGCGTGCTGCCAGGGCGGTTTGAGCTCGAGAGATTCGAAAAGATTTGACAACTTCCTGCTCGGCTTCAGGATCCAGATCTCGACGCAGGCGATCGAAGGTGCCCAGGATGGAGCGAGGCACGAAGCTATTCTGTCGCGTGCCCCCTTGGGAGCTCTCATCCTCGTCATTGCTTTTTCGCTTACTTCCCGATGCTGAAGCATTGCGTTTCACCGTGGGGGACAGCGTTGAAGGAGCGGAGGGCTCGACTGGCACCAAGGCTTTTGACCCAGACGCAAAGGGGGGAACGCTGCTGTAACGAGCCAACGTTGCATCGATGAAGCGAAGCTTTTCCAGGATGAGCTCATCACCCGTCAGGGGCTCGCCATTGGAAGCATTACTACCATTGCCCTCAAAACCAAAGGATTTAGGAGCCGACAGCTTGAGGAAGGTTTGGCTCGTGCGAAACTCCCCGAGGCGCACCCGAGCGAGACGCAACTGCTGACTAATTTCTCGGCGAAAGTAGTTGTAGACGTTGGCGCTATAACCCTTAATCTCTGGGTTAATTGTCTGGCCTTCAAAATGCTCATCTTCGATCGCCTTAATCTTGAGAATCGCCTCATAGGCCTGTTCCAAGGCTCGATTCGGCGTAGTATCCACCCAGCCGCGTAATCCCCCGAAGACGCGACGCAATTTCTCAAACACAGACGGCTTCATGGTCAAGATGCCCTAGGACAGACAGTATTCTCATAATGGCGGCTTGCATCAAAACCTGTAATTTTTCATTGGCTGGGGCCAAGATGCCAGGCTTATAGAATCACCATCTCATCAGGCTGGAGACGACCGCAAGGCGCTGACATGCTAGCTCGCGGCCCCGACGGAATTGCATCTAATCTAGATTTAATCCGGGTTTCGAAGGAAGCAGAGAACGCCTCATACTAGCTTAAGCCCCCAGCTCGCACCAGGGATGCAACAGCGCCAACAGAACGGACTCATTACACCCACCAGTCGCTCTCCTCCACAGCCCCTCCCATGCCCGCTCCTGCCCTCTGGATCACCGGCCCCGCCCGTAGCGGCAAGACCCGCCAATTGATTGAGCTCTTTCAAGATTGGGTCCAAGCCTCACCCCAAACGACTTCGTCAGGCTCAGCGGTGGACAGCCAGGGCCCAGCGCTGCTGCTCTTTGCTGCAACGGGGGACAACCGCCTCGCCTTAGTGGACCGCTTAACCGAGGCCACGGGCGGGAAATATCCCATTCGCTCCACAACCCCCCTCGCTTTTTTTGAAACGGAGGTAACCCTGTTTTGGCCCTTGCTGGTAGAGCGGCTAGGGCTCAATCCCCAGTTTCCCCTGCGGCTAAGGCCAGAGACGGAACAGGCCCTGGCACGATCGCTCTGGCAACCCCTATTGGAAGATGGCTCTCCCCTCGCCCAGGAAGGCGTCAGCCCAGACCGCATGGTGCGCCGCATCCTCGACATCCACTTGCTGGCGGCCTCGGGCAATGTGCCCGCAGAATCCATTGGTCTACGGCTCCAGGGCGGCATGGCTAGCGCCCTGGGCAGCGAGCCTCTGTGGCAGGCCATGGGAGAAGCCTTGCTGCAATGGCGAGACTGGTGCCTTCAGAGGGGTCTACTCACCTATGGAATTCTCACAGAGCTGTATGGGCAACAGTTATTAGTTGACCCCAGCTATCAGCAGCAGTTGCTCAATCGCTACGATGGCTTCCTGGCCGATGATGTGGACGAGTATCCGGCGATCGCGGCTTCTCTCTTCAGCTTTGCCATGGACCAGGCCTGCCCCACTGCCCTGACCTACAACCCCAACGGTGCAACCCGCCTGGGCTTTGGTGCAGACCCCGATGCCCTGAAGGAGCTAGCTCCACGCTGTGAACAGATTGACCTCGCCCCCGCTCCGGACAGCCTAGAACCCCGCTATGGAGACAGCGTGCTGCGGCTCATTGATAGTGGTGGACCCGGGCCAGGCCAACCCAATCCTCCCCTCCCATCCCCTAGCCGACCTCCCAGTCAAATCCCTGGCGGAGGCTCTGGAGATGTGGACCTAGAGGACTTTTGGGAAGGGCCATTCCATGCCATTCAGGAGGTGTCGCGAGCACAGCTGTTGAGGGCGATCGCCAATGAAATCATCAGGGGCTGCCGCAGTGGCACAGTCACCCCCGCAGAGGTTGCCATCCTCGGTCCCGGTGTGGACCCCATTGCTCGCTACACCCTGATGGAAATTTTGCGCAAGCAAAGCATCCGTCTAGAGCCCCTTTTTGAACAGCGTCCCCTCTCCAGTGCTCCGATGGTCCGGGCTTTGCTCACGCTGCTGGCCTTTATCTATCCAGGGCTGGGGCAGCTGGTCACTGTGGACCAAGTTGCGGAAATGCTGGTCGTGCTCAGTCTCACTGCGGTGACTGTAACTCCCACGACCGCCACGCCCGCCCGGCCTCCAACCTCCGAAGCGCGCTCAAGTTTGGAGGCCGATGGAGGAGTACCACCGACCCCCCCCGGAACGAATCAAGCCACGAGCCAGGCCAAAAACCAGACCAAAAACCAGACAGCCAACCAAGCTGAAGCGCCAACGGTCCGGGCACAACCGGCGATCGATGCCGTCCGGGCTGGCCTCTTAGCAGACCATTGCTATCGCCCGGACCCAGCCGGCCCTCAGCTCCTACCCATCGAGCAATTTGCCCGCTGGGATCGTTTGGGCTACCAAGCCACTGCGGCTTACCAAACCCTCTGCCAATGGATCGAGAACCAACGCCTCCAGCAGCAGCAGCGTCTCACCCTGAGTCCAGTGGTCGTATTGGACCGCGCCATCCAAACCTTCCTTTGGAACGGGAGCCTGCTCAGCTATGACCAGCTCGCCGCACTGCGGGAGCTAATGGAAGCCGCCCAGCATTTTTGGCAAGTCGAACAGCGTCTCGGCCAAGTCCAAGGCATTCAAGTCCCCGAGCCCGAAACGCCCCCAGCTTGGGACAGCAATGCCGCCAGTCCCATGCCTCCCAGCATCCCCACCACCGCTGTGGCTCGCTTTATTCAACTCCTGCGCAGCGGTGCTGTGACGGCCAATCCTTACCCGGCCAAACCTCTAGAAACTCAGCCCAACGCCGTCACCTTGGCAACCATTTTTCAATACCGCATCAGCCGCCCCCAGCACCGCTGGCTATTCTGGCTCGATGCCAGCTCCTCCCTCTGGATCACCACCGGTACAGGTCTATTCGGTGCCGGAGTTTTTCTGACATCTGCCCCGCCTCGCCAAACCAGTGCCGATGCCCTGCGCATAGCGGAAGCTCGACTGGAGCAAAGCCTACGGAATCTGCTAGGCAGAGCCACGGATCGCATCTACCTCGGTGCCAGTGAGCTATCCACGGCAGGGCAACCCCAAATGGGGCCAATGCTGCCACTCGTAGAAATTGCAGCAGCCATGCAGCCTGACCAGGCAGGGGAATAGGGCTCCTTTACGCTGTGAAAAGGCCCATGTATGTCCCATGCGTTTGGCTCTACACCAACCCCGGACGCTGCAAGGCAGTCAGCGTCTCTCGATAAAGCGCTTGGAGCTGTCGACTCTGGGCCGACAAATTCTTACCATCACCACTCCGCGCCTGCATTTCGAGGCGTTGGCAAAGACTAGCGAGGCGCTTTGCTCCCAAGGTTCCACTACTAGATTTAAGGCTGTGGGCAGCAAATCGCAGGGCATCAAAATCAGGCTGGGCTGACGCCTGCTGGATCGCCATCACCAACTGAGGCGCATCCTCTAAATACAATTCCAGCACCATGGCCAGTGAACTCTTGGGGTCATCTCCCATAGCATTCAGGCTTTCGAGCAATTGCGCGCGATCGATCAAAGGTTCCATGTCGGTTCCGAGAACAGCAAAACAATCGGCAGGGAAACACAGAGAATGGCCCCTCAAGTCGGGAGTTGGAATCGGGCCTAGCATCGCCACGGCGATGACATGGCCTACATCCAATGGAGGGGACTCTGTTAAGGGTCTAAATTAATACTCGTCCCAATGCAAGAGGAAGTCGAGCAGGCTGCATTGCAAACTCCGATCTTGGATAGGTACAGATGCTAATGCATAAGCTTTGGCATTTTCACGCTTTCAGGGTTCTCCTGGCAGTAAAAAGACATGGGTGAAAGTCTGACGCATCACTGCTAGCTCAGCTTCCATCACAGCCCTACCTATGGTACCCAGGCTGCAAGAGGAACACCTGGCATTGGCTGATGCGTTGGCTAGCTGATGCGTTGGCCGATACCTCGTCTATGCAGCTAAGCCGTCAGGGCAGTCGCAGGCCTGTCTAAATGCACCACCTTATTGCCCCCCTGGGCCTTGGCTTGGTAGAGCGCTTCGTCAGCCAGCTTCACCAGGGCTGAGGCAGCGAGGTCCGGGGCAGGCAGCAAATTTGCGACCCCGAGGCTAATGGTGATGCGATCGCGCAATAACTCGCCATTCTGGGGATTCCGCCGCCCATAGAGATGGGGAATATTGCTGTCCCACACGGCCTCGCGAATGCGCTCCGCCACATGGAATGCGCCGGTCTTATGGGTATTGGGTAGCACCACGGCAAACTCTTCACCGCCATACCGAGCAATTAAATCTCCACCACGATGGACATTGCCACCCAGAGCCTTCGCAACCTGCTGGAGACAGCGATCGCCCTGGGGATGACCATAGTGGTCGTTGTAAAGCTTGAAGCTATCAATGTCGATCATGACCAGAGAGATCATGCGACCATCGCGTAGCGCCCGACGCCACTCCTTATCCAGCTCCTCATCGAAGCGGCGGCGGTTGGCCAGCTTCGTCAGAGAGTCCGTCATCACCAGTTGCTGTAACTCGCGGTGATTGGCCTCTAGGGCAGCTTGCTCACGCAACTGGGCCACCAGCAAGCGCAAACGATGACGCAACACCGGCCAGCGAATCGGCTTGGTGATATAGTCCGTAGCCCCCGCCGCAAAGGCCCGATCAATGGAGGCTTGATCCTCCAAGCCCGTAATGATCAAAACGGGGAAATTCGCCGCATCGGGCTGAGCCAGTAACGCCTCGCAGCAATCAAAGCCATCCATCTCCGGCATCATGGCATCAACGAGCGCTAGCACCGGACGCTCCTGCTGGAACAGTGCCAAGCATTCCACACCATCCGCAGCGGAAGCCACGCGATAGCCATCCTGCTGGAGCGACTTTTCCAAGAGCTTGCGGGTGAGTGCATCATCATCAGCGATCAGAACGAGATCGCCTTTGCGCAATGCGGGGTGGTTGTCGAGGGAAACGAGTTCCATGGAGATATGAGCGCCCTACCAGGTCACCTTTAAGGTTCCCCGTGCAGGTGTGGAGCCAACCTCCTACGCCAAATTGTTTACCTGACAACCCCAAGCGATATCGAGCCTTAGGAGAGCCCTATTTAGACCATTTGCCAGGGCTCTTGGAGAACGTTCTCATCAAACACTCGCTTAGGGCGCAACAGTAGGACCAGGCGACCCAGTAATGGCGTTTCAGGGGCTTGGGCAAACCAGCGAAATGCCAGTTGCCCCTCAGCCTCAACGAGATAGAAGTGGTCCGCACTCCATTCAGTCGTGCTGATATCGACCAAGGCCGCTAGGTCTTCAATGCGACTTTGGTCAGCATCGGGGAAATCCTTTGTAGAGCAAATGATTGCAGCGGGTAGCTTGGCCCAGAGCACGACCTGCCAACCCGGCAAGGACAACCAGGTACAGGGCTGTTCACTCGTCACCAGGCGAAATGCCCCCGTCTCCCGACCAAGGGGTAAATTCGCCAGGGCATCGGCGGTGAGGGGGAAGGTTCCTGCTACGGGCACGGTGCGAGGGAGCTCATCCTCTTGTTCCAACCGGTAGAAAGGCAAGCGGGGAGCTTTCTTCTCCGGAACCACGGTGAAGTCGGTCAGCAATGTCTGGAGCTTTTCCCGAGCACCGTTGCTATGGGCAAACTTGAGGCCCTGGGCAATGAGGATGGAGCGTTCGGACAGTTCAGAGCGCTGGCGGGCGCGTTTCCAGCAAAAGAAAGCCACGGCATCGCCGGGCTCGGAGCCAAACCCTTCGGGTTGGGGCTTGATCCAGCTAAATTCCTTATAGTCCTTGGCCAGGAGACGGGCTTCGTCCATATCCAGACCGCGCTCCAGGGCAAATTCTGCGGCCTTGATCCGCCCAGCCTGGTCCAGCTCCCGCAGCTGATAGAGTACATCACTCCCCTTCTCGCGGTATTGGGCGATCGCCGCTTCGCTAGCCCCACCTTTTACCAGGGAATCAAACACCTGACTCCCCACCATCACCTGGAGCTGCTGAACCTGTTCAAAGCCCGTCTCCTCAAAAATATCCACAGGCTTACACTGGGAATCATGGAGGGCTTTACAGGCGCGCCCCCAGGCAAGCCAACCGTCTTCTTTACGGCGCAACTTGCCCATCAGGTCTTTCACTTCCTCATCGCTGAGCTTTTCAACGGGGCGCTTAAAGGAAGGAGGGGCAGCGTCAGACATGGTTCTAAAAACGGGCTCGGAAGGGTCAACAAAGTTAAAGCAGAAATGGCCTTAGCCCAGGACGAGGAAGGCCATTACAATCGCCTTTAAGTATAGGTGTAACTGACTGGAGACAACGGATGAGGCTTGACGATTCGTTGCGGGCACTCTGAAGGGGAGACGGTTTACCTAATTAGCATCATTAGAGGTTGTTTGAAAATTCGGCTTAGCCTCAAATTTGGGACCACGACCAGATGATTTTAAGCTCCAGCTTGCGTCAATCAGCGGCTCTAATGAGACTCGCTGCCACAGCGACTGGTCTTTTTCAAACCACCTCTTAGCTCTAGGGGTTAGATAGCCCCGCCTCTTACAAAGCTGCCATCACGCTTCTCTATATCCATGGTGAGTTCTCCCCAATCCGCTGCGGCCCAACAACCTGCGGAAGCCCAACCCCCAAAGCCATCATCACCGGCCGTGCCATCCCGCAAAGGTGAAGTCATTGACGGGCGCTACCGGATTTTGGGCATCCTGGGCGAGGGCAACAGTGGTACAACCCACCGCGCCCAGAGCATTAAAGATGGCGTCATCGTGGCCCTCAAGGAAGTTTCCCTCCAGGGCGCTCAGAGCTGGAAGCTGATTGAGCTATTTGAGCGGGAGGTGGCCATGCTCAAGCAATTGGATCACCCCGCCATCCCTCGCTACATCGACTCCTTTGTTGTGGATAGCAATAAGGACCGTCGCTATTACCTCGCCCAAACCTTGGCAGAGGGCAAAACGCTAACGGCCTGGATTGAAGGAGGCTGGCGTTGCACCGAAGCCGAGGCCCAGGGAGTCGCCACCCAGCTTCTGGAAATCCTGAGCTACCTCCAGCGCTGCGACCCGCCCATCATCCATCGAGATATCAAGCCCCTCAATATCATTCGCCAAGAAGACGGCAAGATTTTCCTCGTGGACTTTGGGGCCGTGGGGCACACCTATCACAACACCTTTATGCGGGGCAGCACAGTGGTCGGCACCTTCGGGTATATGGCTCCCGAGCAATTTCGTGGCCAGGCCTGCACTGCAACAGACTTATACAGTTTGGGCACAACGCTGCTGTACCTCTTGACGCGACGCTCACCCGCAGACCTGCCTGCACAACAGCTCAAGGTGGACTTCCGTAGCAAAGTGTTGCTCAGCGACGGCTTTGCAGATTGGCTGGGTCAACTGATCGAGCCCAGTCTTCGCCACCGCTTTAGCAGTGCCAATGTTGCCCTAACAACATTACAACGTTTGCAAGAGGAAGCAACGAAGGACCAGGGACTGCTCAAGCCTGCCCTAAGAATTCTAGGAGGGCTGTCGATTCTAGGTCTCGTGGCCTTGGTGGTGATTAACCAATACAAGTACAGCGTGTTGAAACATTTGGGGTCGGGGCAGGAGCTCCAGGCCGCGATCGCCGCTGGAGACATCCCCGTCGCGGAATACCTCAGCCGGGGCGGCGATATTTCCCTCGCCATTGACCAAGGTCAAACCTTACTAATCTTTGCCATCCGCCAAGGGGATGAAGCCAGCATTGCCAAGCTCATTGACCGGGGGGTCAGCCCCAGCCTGCCCGACCGAGATGGAGATACAGCGCTCCATGTGGCAGCCAAGCAAGACAATGCCAAATTACTGGAACGACTCCTGGACAACCCCAGCGAACTCGATGTGCGAGATCGCAAAGGCAATGCCCCACTCCACATTGCCGCCACTGCTGATAATGCCCTCTTGCTGATCAAGGCTGGTGCTAAAGTCACTCAGCTCAATCGAGAGGGCAAGAGTATTCTCCAAACCGCTGTGGAGAAAGGGTGGCATCCCGTAATCCATCAATATTTTGAGAAAACCGAAAAGATTCCTAAAACCGTTCCAGAAAACCCATCGCTGATTGCGATCGCCGCCGCCCAAAACGATGTCCGTGCCGTCAAGCTCCTCCAATGGGGCGGTGCCCGCTTCACCTACAAAGGAGAAGGCAGCCAGCTCAGCTACCAAGCCATCCGGAAAAAGCACTGGGAGCTCGGTGTAGTGCTGCTCAATATGGGGGCTGAAATCAACATCAACCATGTCAACAGCATCAAAGCCATCGTCAGCAAAGGCAAACAACCCAGCGACCCAGCCTTTACCCAGCTCTCCCGCCTCATTCAAAAGCAGGAGCGTAGCTTACGCTTTGAACAAGAACGACAGCGTCTACTTGTAGAAATGAAAGAGGGCGAAGCCCGGCGCAAGCTAGAGCAGCGGGAATGGAAGGAAAAATGGGATCGAGAACAACGCATGAAGGAGTGGAATCGATGAGGGTATCAGGACTAACGATGTAACAGTCCTCCAGCAATCCCAATTAAAACAAGACAGTCATCCCTTCCAAATCAATGCAAGTACAACATAAGAAAAACGACATCATCCAAGACCGTTATCGCCTCGTCCAGGTGTTGGGCCGGGGCGGCAGTGGCATCACCTACCGTGCCGAGGATACCTGGGCCAAGCAGTGGGTCGCCGTCAAAGTCGTAAGCCTGCGGCAAATGCAGGATTGGAAGGTGCTGGACTTGCTAGAACGGGAGGCACAAACCCTCAAAAGTTTAGATCACCCAGCCATTCCCAAATATTTGGATTCCTTCCAAATCGACAGCGAAGATAATCGCGCATTTTACTTGGTCCAGCAACTGGTACCGGGGCGCTCCCTCGATAGCCTGATCGAGCAGGGCTGGCGACCGGATGAAGCTGAAGCCCAGCAAATTGCTCAGCAAGTCCTCGAGGTACTGTCTTATCTACAATCTCTGACGCCACCGATTATCCACCGGGATATCAAACCCCAGAACCTGCTCTACAAGAGCATGCCTGATGGCAGCAAGCAGCTTTCCCTCGTAGATTTCGGCTCGGTGCAGGATACCTATCGCCACACAGTAACCGGCGGGAGCACCGTGGTAGGGACCTTCGGCTATATGGCCCCGGAGCAATTTCGTGGCCAAGCAGATTTAACCACCGACCTCTATGGACTGGGGGCAACGCTGTTGTTCTTGCTGACGCGGGATGATCCGGCCCATTTGCCGGAGAAGAACTTTCGGTTGGATTTTCGCAGTCAAGCCGCTCGGATGGGCAACGAGGTCAGCGATTTCTTTGGCGATTGGCTGGATTGTTTGATTGCGCCGGATACGGACTCTCGCTTTGGGGCAGCTCAGGATGCGTTGGTGAGCCTGGTTGATCAGGCAGCCTTACCTCAGCAACGGGGAGATCGCAAGCTTATCCAGCATCGCCGTATCCGATTGGAGCGGAGTTCACAGCAATTGAGTTTGGCGATCGCCAAGGCCGGCTTGAGCGACATCCGCATTCGGGTTCAAGGATTAGTCGCCCTAAGCTACTGCTTCTTAACAACGCTGCTAGTGACCATTTTTCTACTGAATCCTTACTTGCTACGCTACGGCGGCAATTGGAAGTTAGGGCTAA
The DNA here is from genome assembly GCA_938015405.1 of uncultured Pseudanabaenaceae cyanobacterium. Lineage (GTDB taxonomy): Bacteria > Cyanobacteriota > Cyanobacteriia > PCC-9006 > JAAUQQ01 > JAAUQQ01. The sequence continues at coordinate 5,037 of CALLPZ010000581.1, read as the reverse complement.
GTTTGACGGCCATGGGCCTGGGCTGGATGACCCTAGTCGGGCTAGTGTATTGCGCAGAACAAAAGGTGCAGTTGGACATTACAGCCGATAGTTTCCGTCTGAAGCGCCACAGAACTGCGAAGGAAAAGCCCCAGTCTTTACAGGGCATTCGGCGTTGGATGTTGCGACTCCCTCTGTTTGGCACATTGCTGACAGATTTAGTCTTTGTCTTTAATAGCCGCTCTCACCATGCGGGATTCTTCTTATCAGCGAAAGAGCAGCAAATTGTGATTCGCGAAGTGCAAGATTTTGTGCGCCAACAAATCACCCATGCATAGACAAATAGCAATAATAATAGCAGTGCTAAGCGATGTAAAAATAGGCTATCCAAGTCTTTTCTACGGCTCTAAAACTTATTTTTATTTATCAACTAAAGTTCGCCGGCCTGCTTCATCAGCACTTTAGATATATCACTAGGACTGACAGGCCTACTAAACAGAAACCCCTGTACAATCTCACACCCCAATCGATCGAGCGCGTCATATTGTGCTTCAGTTTCAACACCTTCAACAACAATTTCATGCTCTAGATTACGGCACATTTCTATCATAGAGCCAATCAAAATTTCCGTTTTTCTATCCACGAGCATGTCGTCAACGAAATACTTGTCAATCTTTAAGCTATCAACCGCAAGATGCTTAAGAGAGGCAAAGGAGGAATAACCCGTCCCAAAATCATCGATCGCGAGTAACACACCCAAATTCTTCAGATCTCGAAAAATTGATAGGTTCTCTGGGTCCGTCTGCACGACACTTTCAGTCACTTCCAGCTCCAACTCCGATGGAACCATACCTGTTTCATCCAGTATCCGCTCAATTAGCGACACAAAGTCCTTATCTAGAAAATAAGTCGGAGAAATATTCACGGCCATACGAATTGCAGGAAGACCCTCCTTTTTCCAAGCAACAGCCTGATTACAAGCTGTCGTCAAAACCCATTCAGTGAGGGGTTTAATCATGCCGATTCTTTCGGCTGTGGCAATGAATTCCGTCGGCGAAACCTGGCCTAATCGTGGATGGTGCCAGCGCGATAATGCCTCAACGCCTATGATATTGCCGGTTTGCATCTGAATTTGAGGCTGATACACCAGATATAACTGCTGTTTCTCAACCGCTTCTCTTAAACTTTGCTCCACACGAAACTGATACTCTGCGGCATGGCTCAGTTCAGGCCTATAGAACGTATATTGATTTTTCCCACATTCCTTCGCAGCATAAAGTGAAGTATCAGCTGCTTTAATCAGTGTCGCGAGATCTCGTCCATCATCTGGATAATGTGCAATCCCAATGCTGCAAGCTGGCGTAAATTTCCTTGCCGACAGTTCGATGGGTTTAGCAATCACATCAAGGCAACGTTGAGCCAGATCGGCAGTGGCATCCTCAGAGCCTATATGATTCACCAGAATACAAAATTCATCGCCACTCAGCCGTGCAACAAAGTCAGTTTCACAAGCAATCTCCTGCAGCCGTTTTGCAATTTCCTGAAGCAGTAAATCACCCGCATCATGCCCCAGGCTGTCATTCACGCTCTTAAAATTATCTAGGTCAATATAGAGCAGACTTAAACGAGATTGATTTTGATCAGCACATTTGATAGATGATTCAAGACTCTGGTAGAAATTGGCACGATTGGCAATTCCGGTTAAATCGTCGATATACGCTAACTCTCGTATACGCTTCTGAGCATGGTCCCGCTCCATAACAATCCCAGCGAGCCTTGCCGCAGACTTAAGATCGTTGGACTCTTCTTCATTCGGCAATGCGGGGTAGTCGTAGTACATCCCAAATGCACCTAGCACCATCCCTGAAGAATCTTTAATGGGCTCAGACCAACAGCAACGCATACCGTGGGGAAGCGCAACATGTTTAATTTTTTCCCATTTGGGATCTGTCTCAATATTCTCAACCAGAACACGCTTTCCCGTATAAGTTGAAGTGCCACAGGAACCGACATCGGGGCCATTTTTTAGGCCATGGACAGCATCACAATATTCCTTAGGTAGGCTGGGTGCTCCACCATGCATGAGTCGGCCATTTTCCAGTTCAAGCATTGAGCATCGCAGTCCGGGATGGCGTCCTTCATACATCAACGCAATTTCGGGATAGATTTGGGATGCAGGCTCCCCTGTGGCAATCATTTTCAAAATTTCAGCATTCTTTTCATCAAATTCTTCTGCCTTCTTTCGAGCCGTAATATCAACGTGGGTCCCCACGAGACGGATTGCTTTTCGATCCGATTCACGATGCACTAGAAATGCACGAGATCGCACGAAAATCTCATGCCCGGACTTATGTTGCATCCGCATTTCAACATCAAAGGAATCGACGGTTCCCATTAAGCAGTTTTGGACCATCTCCAAGACGATGTCTTTATCCTCTGGATGCACTAGGCTTTGCCAAGTGCCTAAATCATCATCCAGTTCATCACTCTCGTACCCCAACATGCTTTTCCAGCGTGGAGAGTAATAAACTTGGTTAGTTTCTAGATTCCAGTCCCAAAGTCCATCATTTGCCCCGCGCATCGCCAGGGAAAATCGTTCCTCACTTTTCTGGAGTTTTTCCTCCGACTCCCTACGAGTCGTAACATTATGGCCAATACCGAGTACGCCAATCAGCTCCCCGTTATCGCCATACATGGGCATCCGACTAATTTCTAGACGCTCGCGGTGCCCATCACTGGCAAAGGTTGCCCATTCTTCGCTGATGGAAGGGGAGCCTCGCAGTATGGCTTCCTGATCGCGCTCTCGCAATACATCTGCGAACCGAGCACTGACAAAGTCGTAGTCCGTCCGACCCAGGATTTCTGGTTCAGAAGCTCCAACAAATGCTTCGAACCGATGATTACAGGCAAGATACACACCATCAATATCTTTTAGCCAGATCAGGTCGGGTAGGGTCTGGATAATTCTGCTGTAAAATTCAATCCCCTTTCCAAGACCCCGTAGATTTTTTTCTGAGACAGAAACCTCTTCGAAGCCGAGTATTGGAGCCGATTGAATCTCACATTTCATGACACGTTTCTATCTTTCCAGCATCTAAATATCTTCCAAGCTAGATCCATAGTAAGGACTGGAATCCCAATCGGAATGCGTACTTTAGCGGAATCACAGTATCAGTAGTTGTAAGTTCATATTAAGCTGAGTCTCATGACTAACGACAAATACTTAAGGCCTGAAGCATATTTGGGGAGCAACCAAAGCGAACCACAAGCATCCATAAAGCCTGCTATTCTTTAGCGCTCGTTTCCTGCTCTATCTAGAAGTGGATTAATCGTAAGAATACTGCTAGATCTGTATGGAAGTACAGCAGAATGCTCTTTCATTCCATGCTTTCTGAGGAGTCAGCCCAATATTCTCAGACGTTCTTTCAAGACTCCAAAGGCCTTGCCAGATAAGAGTTCAGCCAAATCTCCTCCAAACCGAGATCTCCATTGTAGAAGAAGTCTAGATTCGCTGAACTCAACTCTATGATTTATATGACAACGGACTCAAGACTCATTTTTCATCCCCAGATAATCTATTACAACTTTATCTAAGCCTTAATTATCCAGACCGTACAACTGGGTAAATTCCAGCTCATCAAAATCGTCAGCGACAAGGAGCTTGGGTCAGTCAGCACGATGAGCTTTTACCCAGGAGAGCTGTGATGCAACATCAACCCACTACTCAGACATTTCAGCAAACATTCGTGCAGCCGCAGTCTGAATTTCATCAGGAGTCATTTCACGCAATTGAGTTGTAATGCCCCATTCATGGCCAAACGGATCACGCACTCGTGCAAATCGCTCCCCCCAAAACACATCCGTAGGCTCCATCAAAACCGTTGAGCCTCTACTGGCCATGGCCTCAACCATCTCGTCACAGTCATCCACATACAGGTGAATCGCCACGCTGGTCGCCCCTAAACTTTGGGGGCTTGGCGTACCTCCATGCTCAGGCAATTCTTCGCTGACAAAGAACCTGGCATAACCAATACGAAATTCACAATGCATCACCCGTCCATCTGGCATGTTGAGCAGCAGATGTGGATCAACACTAAACATCTGGGAATAAAATTCCACAGCTTTGCCAGCATCCTTAATGCTGAGATAAGGCACAAATTCGCAATTTGAGAGGGATGGCATGGTGTAAACAATAGGGTCAAGTGAAGGAGCGATCGCCTCCGCAGCACAACCCCTCCGACAACAGCATGACAGCATCCCATCGAGTCAAACTTGCGAACTCGTCCAATTAACCAAACGGGAACTTAGATCGACCCCACAGCAGCTGTAGCTGCTGCTTCAGCAGATTGGCCACAGCATTGGCGACGGCTGTAGAAGAAAGCGATAAGGCCGACCAGGGTATTGGCGATCGCCGCCCCTACAAAAATCCCCATGGGTCCAAACCAACGACTGCCTAAATAAGCCAGCGGTATATACAACACAAACATCCGCACCACCGTCATCACCACAGAGGGCACAGGACGACCCAAGGCATTAAATGCCGAACTCGCCACCGAAAGAAGCCCCGCCCCCGCGTAGCTGACTGGCACCACCCACAAATACCGCACCGCCAAATCCACAACCACCGGGTCACGATTAAACAGTTGCACCAACATAGGAGCTGCGAGCCCAAGCAATCCAGCCACCAGCAAGCCCCAACCGAGGCAAAACGTATAGCTCTGGTTCAACGCCTTCGTCACCCGGCCGTAACGCTTGGCCCCCCAGTTCTGTCCCACAAAAGGACCAATACTCGCCGACAAGGCCCCCAAGGCAATCATGGCAAAGGCTTCAATCCGCGAAGCGACCCCAAAGGCCGCGACTGCTGCCGCACCATGCACTGCCAAAAAGCTCGTAATCACTCCGATAGAAATCGGCGAGATCATACTGCTCGCCGCCGCAGGCAAGCCCACCGTCAAAATATCGCGCCAGCACCAGAGCGTTTCCTCTAGATCCGGCAGCTTCGTCGAGAGCAAATCTTCTTTAAACTTCAGCACCCACAGCGCCGCCACCAGGGTCATC
>CALLPZ010000580.1 GCA_938015405.1 uncultured Pseudanabaenaceae cyanobacterium | reverse complement strand
TCCTAGCCTGTTTAAGGTCTGGCTCAGCTCAGAACAGCAGCCCTATGCCGATATCGCATCCTTTCCCTAGCCATTCCATTGGCCCCTACCTCAACACCTGGTTCGCAATCGCCTCACAAACTTCCCGCAGACAGTATCGGCCTAGTTTGCCAGGGGCCCACCTGTAGCGAACCGGCTCAAAACCTTGAGCAATTGGAGCAACAGCTACGCGATCGCCGAGGCCTCATCCTCTGAACCTGACTTGGAACACACCAATCCAGCGCTTTAAAACAAAAAATCCCCAGCCGTGGCCGAGGATTAATGAGTCAGGGTGCATCTACCAACTATTACTACTGAGTTCATTTCGAACTTCAGGACACCTAGCAAAATAATCTTTTACCCTCGAGCAGGACTCGATTTAAAACAAAAAATCCCCAGCCGTGGCCGAGGATTAATGAGTCAGGGTGCATCTACCAACTATTACTACTGAGTTCATTTCGAACTTCAGGACATCCAGAGAAAATTATTTCCTAGCCTGCCTAACAATCTGCACCACGTCCTTTAAAACAAAAAATCCCCAGCCGTGGCCGAGGATTAATGAGTCAGGGTGCATCTACCAACTATTACTACTGAGTTCATTTTGAACTTCAGGATTTTCAAGAGAAAAATGTGCTTTCGAACAGCGGAAGCAATCAAAAGAAAGCACTGCTCCCATACCAAACATCCGACAGAGCAATGCTTACGACTACCAGCCCAAGCTGGAATAGAGTGAAGTCTCCTGCCAGGATTTCTCTGCATCTGCTTGAGCCGCCTCATCTTCCAAGCGAGTCTCCGCACAGAAAGAGGCCGTGCTCAACCCCCCAAAGCGGGTAACAGTGCTGCTGCGAAGACGCAGGTTCGGTCCAGCAAACCAAAACCGCTCTGTCGCACTCATGGTGTCGTAGTCAGTAGTAAGGACCAAACCATCCTCGTCATCTAACTCAAAGCGCCCAACCACCGGCGTAATTTCGGCATAGCCTCGCTCTCGTAACAAGCGCCCACAACGGTGATTGTTCTCGTCATCAGGCACCAGGGCAAAGACCGTCTCGCCACTATGCTGCTCTTCCCCTTCACGGTCCCATTCCATTTCCCCATTCCAGGTGACATGGGCACCGCCAATGGTCAAAGCAGGATCAATCTCATGCATTTTGCAGATCTCAACCACCTTGGGGTGAGTTGCCTCTAAGGTCTCCACCTCAATGGCAGAGGAACCGCTTTCGGCACGGCGAAAGGGCAGATGATGCGTTGTGCGTTGGGATTTCCAACGCCCCGCACTCTGCTGAAAAAACTCCATTGCATCCAGGATCGCCATGTCAAACTTAGTTGCGCCACTTCTAATCATACTGGAGTGGGCTAAGGGCTTCTAGGTCCATTTCGGCAGAGATTTGGCTCCGTTCCAGAAGCACTCGATAGAACATGTGATAAGGCGACGGCAAAGTAGAACGAATGGGGCAAATATCCGAATTGGGGCTCAGCATCATCGCTGGGCTAGGGGGAGCCCATAGTGGAGAATTGGCAGCTCTGAGCGCAGCATTACTGTGGGCGATCGCCGCCTCAATTTTTGCCCGCCTAGGCGATCGCGTTGCTCCCCTAGTGATGAACCTAACCAAAGGTTTCGTCGCCATCGCTCTGCTCCTCCTCACCCTCCTATTGCTCCAGCGACCTTTTCCTTTGGTCGAGCCCAAAGTCATAGCATTCTTAATGCTGAGCGGAGCGATTGGCATTGGCCTAGGAGATACGTTTTACTTTCGATCCCTAACCCTGATTGGAGCCCGGCGATCGCTCCTCATAGAGAGCCTTGCCCCACCCTTAGCCGCTGTATTAGCCCTACTGTTTTTAGGGGAAACCCTAAGCCTCCCCAACATTGCAGGCATTATCCTCACCCTCGGGGGAGTGATATGGGTTGTGAGCGAACGTATGACTCGCCCCAACGACAGTCCAACCGAAGGAGAGAAACAGCAGCACCGACAGCACCAGCCTGGGCAGCATCAGTCCAAATCAGAAATCGCGGGCTCCATCTACGCCCTGCTCGCAGCCCTTGGACAGGCGGGAGGCGCAGTGTTATCCCGGGCAGGACTAACAGACACAGCCATGGATCCACTCTGGAGCACACTCCTACGGCTCATAGCAGGCCTCGCCCTACTGCTGCTTTGGATTCCCCTGGCCAAGCTCGTCCCCCAAATAGCTGCGCCTCAATCCAGCCAGCCCAACCCGGCCAATCCCTCAGTTCCGAACGCTCCAAGCAAGTTCATCGGCTTCAGGCTGCTGGGAATCATCGCTATCACTGCATTCTTCAGCACCTACCTCGCCATCTGGCTCCAGCAAACAGCCCTCAAATACAGTCCAGCTGGTATTGCCCAAGCTCTCACTAGCACCAGTCCACTCTTCATACTGCCCATCGCCATTGCCTTGGGCGAGAAACTTTCTGCCCGGGCAGTGCTGGGGGTCGTCATCGCCCTGAGCGGCATCATCCTGCTCTTTCAGTAATTGCCATTCAAGCCATTGCCCCACGCCGCTCACAATCTTGCTGGCTTAAGCTGCGCCATGGTAGACAATAACCATTATCAATAAGACTTTAATGAACAATGACCTTATTTAGGCAACTAGGGCCCATCACGATTGCCCTAGCTCTGGGGTTAGGAAGCTGCCAACAAGCTGGACCTTCGGACACGGCTTCTGGCAATGGCGACTCTGAAGCCCTCAACCTCAGCGGTGACAAGGTGGTCAATGTTTACTCTGCTCGCCACTACAACACCGACAGTGAGCTCTATGAGGGCTTTACGGAGCAAACAGGAATAAAAGTCAATATTATTGAGGGCAAAGACAGCGAACTCTTGGAACGCATCAAGGGCGAAGGCGAAAACAGCCCCGCCGATGTCTTTATCACTGTCGATGCAGGACGACTCTGGCGCGCCGAAGAAGAAGGTATGTTCCAACCCAGTGCCTCAGAAACCCTAGATAACAACATCCCCAAAAACCTACGTCACCCTGATGGTCTCTGGTTTGGCCTCTCTCGACGGGCCCGCATCATGGTCTACGACCCGGAGAAGGTGACGGAGCAAGAACTCTCCACCTATGAAAACCTTGCAAGTCCTGAGTGGGAAGGACGAGTTTGCATTCGCAGCTCAAGCAATATCTACAACCAGTCTCTGGTGGCTTGGCTGATTGAAAAAAATGGAGCCGATGAAACCGAGGCCTGGGCCAAGGGACTAGTCAGTAACTTTGCCCGCGAACCAGAAGGAGGAGACGTGCCTCAAATTCGTGGGGTTGCCCAAGGTAGCTGTGAGGTCGCTGTAGTCAACCACTACTATCTGGCGCGACTCCTAAAGTCCGAGAAGGCCAAAGACAGGCTGGTCGCCAAGAAAGTCGCAGCCTTTTTCCCCGACGAAACTCACATGAACATTAGCGGTGCGGGGGTTCTGGCGACGGCTCCCCATTCTGAAAATGCATTGCAATTTATCGAATATCTCACCAGTCCGAGAGCCCAGGAATTTTTTGCCCTGCAAAATAATGAGTTTCCGGCATCCCAAGGCATTGAACTGGACCCAGTCCTAGAGTCCTTTGGCGAGTTCACAGCTTCTCCCATCAATGTGGGAGCCTATGGCAAGAACAGCGCTCAGGCCATTGAAATTATGGATCGCGCCAACTGGAAGTAGCGTACAGCGCACAACCCTGAGTTCTCGTGGAAACAGCAGGTCTCCATTGCTTCTCCATGGAGACCTGGCGTTGACGGATGCTCGCAGACGCCTGGTCAGCTAGGCGATTAGAATAGCGATCGCCTAGCTTCCTTCTCCTATTCTCCCAAGCCAAGCCCCATGGACGACAAAGCCCCCCTCTCTGAGCGCATTGCCGAAATTAAGCGAGTCATTCGTATTAGCAGCACTGGCGAATTTTCTGATGAGAACCAAGCCAAACGCCTGTTGATTCAACTAGCCAAGTCCATGCTCAGTGAAGCAGAACTCGCCGAACTGCCCGAGGCAGAGCGTCTAGAGATGTACCACGGCCTAGCAGCCACCGTCACCCAGTTAAAACAAACTGTCGGTGCGAGCCAGGACGAGACCCCGGACGCAGAATAGCCAACTAATGAGAATGGGGCTTCTTTTAGCTGTGCCTATAGACGCGCATAGCTTTTAGCCCATTGAGCGAAGCCATAAAGATTGGCCGTTCAATGCAACCAGTTCTCGCATAAGCCAGCCATCATAAAAAAGCGCCCTGGAGAAATCTCCAGGGCGCTTTTTTATGACTAGCCTATTAGGCCATCAAACTGACAACTCGACTAAAAATTAGTCCAGCTCATCTTCCTGGTGAGTGGTGATGGTGCAGTCAGAGGTGGGGTAAGCAACGCAGGTCATGACGAAGCCAGCATCGATTTGGTCATCATCGAGGAAAGCTTGATCGTCCTGGTTTACGGTACCGGAGGTCAGCTTACCGGTGCAGGTGGAGCAAGAACCAGCGCGGCAGGAAACAGGCAGGTCGAGGCCAGCATCTTCAGCAGCATCAACAATGTACTGATCATCTTCGCAATCGATAGTTGCGTTGATGCCTTCGGCTTCGTTAACGAGGGTGACCTTAAAAGTCGCCATGATCTTAAATCCTCTCAATTATGGAATGCTGGCAATCCCTCCGAGCCGCTGGACAAGAATCACTCGGTCACCGGAGGCAAAGCATGCAACATTGCTTAATATACACCGACATTGCCTTAGCTCTGACTGGAGAAAGAGTTTGCCCCTAGTTTCCGTTACATTCCTCTGAGAGTGGGCACTGTCATCTTAGGCACGCCTGGGGCTCGCCTCGCCCATCCTAAATCCCTTCAATCCAAAGTCTAAACTTTCCATGCTCCCCAGGAGATTACGGAGCCCCACTCCCCTCTCACTCAGCAATTTAGCTGAGAGTGGCTCCCGATTTCGATCAGCCAAAACCTTGTTCGATCAGCCAAAATCTTGGCCCTCATCCGAATCTGAGTAGGAAAATCAGCTTAAGAGGTGCCTGTTTCAGAAATCGTTTTGTAGGCAAAGTCAAGGTTCCACAACCTTTGAGTCTGAAACAGATTCCTAACGTGTAAGCCAACAAAAGCCTGGGAACAATATATAGGTAGGTTTAAGGGTATCTATGTAAGTCGCCTGTATTACTTAAGTTTCAATACAGCTCCATCACCATCGGATTCCCAGCTCCCCACAAACATTGGTGAGCCGCCAGACTTTGCCATGCCCTAATCCCCGACACGCTCCTGCAGAGTTTTTGAGATGACCCTCAGCCTGAGTCCATCCCCTGCTAATTCTCCGGCATCCAGCCCTGCTGCTGGACAAGAATTCCAGGCTTATCAATACGCACTCTCTCAATTTGCAGGGGTGGCCGTAGCCGATCTGAGTGGCAAGATTGTGGAGGTGAATGATCGCCTCTGTGAGCTGCTGCAATATGACCGTTCAGAGCTCATCGGTCGGCCCTATAGCCAATTTGAGTCGCGGATTCAATCTGAGACCGAGGCTCAGCGACTGTGGCAGGCGATCGCCGAAGGGCTCCCCTGGCGAGGCAAAATCCGCCACTGCACCCGAGATGGTAGCCACTGTTGGCTAGATATGAGCGTTGTCCCCCAACTAAATACCAAGGGACAAGTTCATCGCTACCTTTTTGCGGGTCAAGACATTACTGCGCAGTGCCAGCAACAAGAAAACCAGCATCAACAGCGCAACCAACTCACAGAGCTCAAAGCCCATAGTAAGTCTCTCAAAATTCGCCTGGATGGCAACAATCACATTCTCAACTTGATTGTGAATGGTGCGCCCCTACAGCAAAGCCTGACCGCGATCGCCGAACTCACCGAAACCCTATCCCACAATCTCTACTGCGCCATCATGGTGGTGGACTCCATTAGCGGTCGCCTCATCCATAAAGCAGGACCTAGCCTCTCCGCAGAATTCATCGAGATGATGGATGAGCTCCCCATTACCTCCCGGGGAGGAGCCTTTGCCGCCGCTGCCCACACCCAACGCACCATTGTCGTGCCAGACATTGCGGCAGATACCCATGCCCACTACGTCAATGATGTGGCGCTCCAGGAAAAATTACGAGCCTGTTGGGCCTGCCCTATTTTGGTCCGGGGCCGAGTGGCAGCCGTGGTGGGCATGTATTATCCCCAGCCTCAATACCCCAGCGAAACCGACCAAAGTCTAATGGCGCGGGCCGTGGAGGTGACCCAGGTTGCCATGGAACGTCACCGCTCAGAAACTTCGCTGCGCAGCAAGCTGGAACAAACCCTACTGCTGGGACAGATCACCCAGGAAATCCGCCAGAGCCTCGATACCCAAGAAATCTTTCACACGGTTGTCACCCAAGTCCGCAGTCTCCTTCAGGCAGATCGGGTGGTCATCGCCCATTTTGACAGCAACCCTGAAAGCCACGAGCACTTCATCGCCGAGGATGTCCTGCCCCCATTCTGTTCAATCCTGGGGCTTCCGCTAGCGAGGCACACCATAGGCAATGCTGCGAAAGCAACTTCTCCCGCAGTCTCTCCCAAGGTTTCTCGCGCAACTTCAACGGTAACCTCCCAGCCCGAGGCAACCCCCTTCCTGCCTTTCTTGAAAAGTCTGGGCCAAAACGCGATCACCCCCCAGGTCGTAGAAGACATTTATTACTCCGACCTAGACGATGAACAGATTGCTCTAATGGAGACCCTGGAGATCCAAGCCAGCCTTGCGATCCCCATCCTCGTGGGTGCCTCCACAGAAAACGCTCCAGACAACATTTCAAACAACCCCGAAGCCGATAGCGAGACGCATCGCCCTTGGGGAATGTTGTACATTCAACAATGTTCTGGACCTCGTCGGTGGCAAGAGTCAGAAATTAGCTTTGTCCAAGCCCTCACGGCGCAACTGAGCGTCGCCTTACAACAGGCCAATTTACTCAGCCAAGCCCAGCAAAAATCTGACCGGCTTCAACAGCTCCTAGCCACCGTTCAACGGCAAAAGCTACAACAGTCCCGTGTTGCCGAACGGGAGCGAGTGGTCTCCCGTGTGATCCAACAAATTCATAAAACCCGAGACATCGCCAAAATCATGGCGACCACCACCGAGGAAGCGCGCACACTCCTGAATTGCGATCGCGTCTTGATTTACCGTTTCCTACCGGATTGGCATCGCGAAATTGCCCATGAGTCCTTCGGCCCGGAATTACCTGCTCTCAAACAGACCCCGCAACCCAAGACCTGGGTGGATCACTACATCCAACGACACCAGGGCGGACGCTATCGCAACGGCGAAAGCGCCATTGTCTCCGACATCTACGAGTCGGATTATTCTGACCCCCACATTCGCTGCTTTGAGCAACGGGCAATTCGCGCCTTTATCGTAATTCCCATTTTCATTGGGGAAAAGCTCTGGGGACTCATGGGGGCTTATCAGCACAACACCCCCCGAGACTGGAAATTTGAAGACCTCAGCTCCCTAGAACGCATTACTGGCCAACTGGGGGTCGCCTTCCAGCAGGCCGAGTTGCTCAAACAACTCAAGACAGCCAAAGATAAGGCCGACACAGCCAACAAAGCCAAGGGAACCTTCCTGGCCAATATGAGCCATGAGCTACGCACCCCCTTGAATGCCATTCTGGGCTTCAGTCAACTCATGCATCGGGATGCAGCGACCACGCCGAACCAGCGCGAAACACTCAACATTATCAATCGCAGTGGTGCTCACCTGCTCTCCCTGATCAACGACGTTCTGGAAATGTCCAAGATCGAAGCAGGCAGCATGGTGCTCCATGAAGAAGATTTTGACCTTCATGCTCTATGTGATTCCGTCCATGAAATGTTCCGGCTGAAGGCGAGTTCAAAAGGCCTAATGCTCAAGTTAGAGCGAGATTCGAGCGTTCCCCAATATATCCATAGTGATGAACGTAAGCTACGGCAAATCCTCACCAACCTGATTAGCAATAGTCTCAAATTCACCTCCCAAGGCAGCATCACTCTCAAACTGTGGCGCGGCGAAAGTATCCGCCTCGATCCCATGACGAGCTTAAGCAATGCTCCCATCAGACTTTGGTTCTCCATCAGCGACACTGGTGCAGGCATTGACCCCAGCGAAATGGGACAGCTCTTCAATGCCTTCACCCAAAGTGAAAGTGGTCGCCTTGCCCAGGAGGGGACGGGGCTGGGATTACCCATTAGTCAGGAATTTGTAAAACTGATGGGGGGTGAGCTGACCCTAGAGAGTCAGATCAATCAGGGCACTCAGGCTCAGTTCTCCGTTGTCGTTCCACCGGTTGTCGGAAAAGTCGCAACCCCCACCCACAATCAACGGGTTATTGCGATCGCCCCAGGTCAGCCTGAATACCGCCTCTTAGTCGTAGAAGATCGCCCAGAAAACCGAATACTACTGACAAGGCTCCTGGAATGTGTGGGCTTCTCCGTCCGCACCGCCCCCCATGGCCAAGCCGCGATTAGTCAATGGCAGGATTGGAAGCCCCATCTCATCTGGATGGATCTAAAGATGCCCGTCATGGATGGCTTTGAGGCAACTCGCACCATCCGAACCCTAGAGGCTGAAGCCCAGGGCAGTAGTGAACCGAGCGAGCGAGAAACCTTCATCCTGGCACTGACGGCGAGTGCCTTCGAAGAGACCCGAAGCCTCACCTTGGAAGCAGGGTTCGACGACTTTATCCGTAAGCCCTTCGAAGAAGGCCTGATCTTCAACAAGATCGCACAGTATCTGGGAGTGGAATACAGCTACGAAGCCAGTGAAGCCGAAGCTCTCCCGGCTGTGGAAGCACCTAGCAAACAGCTCAATGAGGAGCAGAGACAGGAACTCATTCAGCAACAATGCCATGCCATGGGTGCCGCCTGGCGAGACAGTCTGTATCACGCTGCTGTCACCCTGGAAGAAAGCGTCGTGCTAGAGCACATCCAAACCCTAGAGGGGCAGCACCCCGAATTAAAATCCCTGCTCACAAACTGGGCTCAAACGCTACGCCTCGACAAAATTGCAGAGCTAATCCAGCCGTCTTTTCAAAACTCTGCTTAACCCATCTAAGCCCCGTGGCAACATCAATTTTCCAATTTAGACCCCAGTCTCCCTCGGCAGGCGACGAGCTTTCCACTCTTCTCTCACAGCAAAATGTACTCAAACAATGCACCAGCAACTCCGTCTAGCACTAACGCAGAAATTCTGATTGTCGATGACAAGCTAGACAACTTAAATCTACTCACCACGATGCTCTCTGAGCACAACTACCGGGTTCGTCGTGCCATCAGTGGAAGCGTTGCTTTGCGAGCTGTACAGAGCTTTCAGCCAGAGCTAATTCTCCTCGACATCACCATGCCAGACATGAGTGGCTACGAGGTCTGTCAACAGCTCAAAAAGAACCCTGCCACAGCAGAAATTCCGGTCATCTTTATCAGTGCTCTCAACGATGTAATTGATAAGGTGAAAGCGTTCTCTGCTGGGGGCGTGGACTACATTACAAAGCCCTTTGAGATTTCGGAGGTCCTCGCCCGAGTTGCAAGTCAACTCAATCTACAAACAGCCAGGGCAGAAGTAGTTCAGCTCAATCAGGAGCTGGAACAGCGGGTTGAGGAGCGTACACGCCAACTGCAATCTGCCAACATTTCCCTTGAGGAGGAAGTGAAGCAGCGCCAGGCCGTCCAGGAGCAACTACGCCATAAGGCATTCCATGATGCCTTAACCGATCTGCCGAACCGGACTTACTTGCTCGGGGAGATCGAAACTATTTTGAAGGAAAACCGAGAGCAGCCTGAGGACTCTTTCGCTGTGCTGTTCTTGGACTGCGATCGCTTCAAGGTGGTCAATGACTCCCTCGGTCATGCCATGGGCGACCAGCTGCTGATGGCGATCGCCCAGCGCCTCAAAGGCCTCTTGCCCTCAGATGCCCAACTCTTTCGTCCCGGTGGCGATGAGTTCATGATTCTCCTGCGGCAGATTGTTCAGCCTCAGCAAGTGGAAAAGCTGACAGAGCGCATTCTCGAAACCCTGAGCCAACCGTTTTATTTGGAAGGCCACGAGCTATACATCACCGTCAGCATTGGCATTGCCATGGGTCATAACCAATATGAAGATCCAGCAGATCTACTGCGCGATGTAGACACTGCAATGTACCAAGCCAAAGCACAGGGAAAGGCCCATTACCAAACCTTCCATCCGAATATGCACCAGCGGGCCCTGCGCCGCCTCCAGCTTGAGCACCAAATGCGTCGTGCCATCCGGGAGAAAGAATTTGCCTTGGTGTACCAACCCATCATGGCAATTCAAGGGGAACAAGAGTCTGTGGCTGGCTTTGAAGCGCTGATTCGCTGGCACCATCCCAAGCATGGTTGGGTCTCCCCCGATGACTTTATTCCCATTGCCGAAGAAACGGGCTTGATTATCCCCATCGGTCAATGGGTCTTGGAGGAAGCCTGTCGCCA
>CALLPZ010000579.1 GCA_938015405.1 uncultured Pseudanabaenaceae cyanobacterium | reverse complement strand
CGTGATGATTAATAACAAGCGCAGATATCCATCACCGTTGCACCATGGCTTACTACTGGTTTAAGGCATTTCATATTGTTGGGATTACAGCTTGGTTCGCCGGCATGTTCTATCTTCCCCGGCTGTTTGTCTACCATGCAGAAGCTGCGGAGCAGCCGGAGCCTGCCCAAAGCATTTTGAAGGCGCAGTACCAAATCATGGAGAAGCGCCTCTACAGCATCATCATGACGCCGGCGCTGGTGTTGACTGTGGCAATGGGGGGCTGCTTGATTTCGACTGAGCCGCAGATTTTGAGCGATCGCTGGATCCAGGTAAAGCTCTTCTGTGTTGCGATTTTGGTGGCCTATCACTTTTTCTGCAGTCGCATTATGAAGCGCTTTGCAGCCGATGATTGCGAGATGACGGGCCAGCAGTTTCGTTGGTTTAATGAGTTCCCCACAGTATTTTTCGTGATCGTGGTGATGTTAGCTGTTTTTAAGAACAGTTTTCCAACGAGTGCTGCAAGTTGGAGTATTTTTGCCATGATTGTGGCGATGGCAGCCATTATTCAGCTCTATGCACGCAAGCGGCGCTTGGACCGGGAGCGCTTAGAGTCTGATTCGTCTGCTGTTCTTGACCCAACTATTTCCTAGACTGTATTGCCCTATCGCAAGGGGCTAATGCTGTGGTGATAGCTGTTTGACCTGATTGACAGAAATTTTTGACCCTCAAAAAAGGAAGGCCCTGAGGCCTTCCTTTTTTGCTTGCTGTCCATTTTGAGCAAATCCAAACAGTAATGAGGCACATTTGTCTATGCCATCTGAGGTGAACCCTATTACACTAAGTAAGTCAAGTACCTCACATGTGATTTCTGTTGCATCGGCGATTGTGATAGCTGAGTCAGCTTTATGAGCTGGTCGTTTTAAGCTTTGCGTTGTAATTGGATTGACTGGAGATATTCCTATGCAGAGTGGCTTGGTACCGATGCAGTCGTCTGAAGTCGAAGTTCAGGAGTTGCTAAGGATTGCTTCTGAAGTGAGCGATTGCCTTACCCTAGGCTGAAATTGAGGCTAGACTGCTGTTTCTGGATGTTTGCTATCGATTTTTATGCGCTGTGACTTCTTCTGCTGCCCTGTCTGACCATCTTTCTAATAAGCGACCTGCACCTCTTAGCTTGGGGGCTCAGCAATTACGAGACATCTTTCTCCAAGTAGATGCCGAGACTTGTCCTGGGCAATACAACTTCCACATGCACACGCTGCATTCCGATGGGAAATTGACCCCGGCTGATGTGATGACCCAGGCCATGGCGATTGGCTTGAAGGGCTTGGCCATTACAGACCATCACAGTGTGGAAGGTTACTGGGCAGCTCAGCACTGGATTCAGGATCTGTCTTGGCGTAAAGGTAATCGAGTCAAGCTTCCAAAGCTTTGGACAGGGGTTGAAGTGAATGCTAGCCTCTGCGGAGCAGATGTACATATCTTGGGCTATGGCTTCCATCCCGACTCACCGGCTTTGCGACCCTACTTGCAAGGAAGGCCTGCTAAGGGAGCAGCCTATGAGGCAAATACTGTGATTTATTCCCTTCAGGCGGCTGGTGGTTTGGTGGTTCTGGCCCATCCCGCTCGCTATCGAAAGCCCCCGGAACCACTCGTTGAACAGGCTGTGGAGTACGGCATTGATGGAATTGAAACGTATTATGCCTATGACAATCCTTCCCCTTGGCGACCCACACCCAAGAAATTGAATCAGGTGAAGGCCTTAGCTGAGCAGTTTGGATTGCTCAGTAGTTGCGGTACAGATACCCACGGTAAGAGCTTGATGCGTCGCATTTAGATAGTGATCAAGGAAAAGCAATTTTCCAAGCTCGCTAAGAGAAAAAGCCACTGCGCCTTCAGGCACAGTGGCTTTTGTGATGTCAGTCGAGTCTTGAGCTTGCTGCAATCTCCACACAAGGATGGAGACAGGGAGAGAGTTATAGATTGTTCATCCAGAAGCTTTTTGCTAATCAAGCTGTCTGAAATGTCTAAAATGCGCCAGATGCTTTGCTCATCAGCAGCAGAATGCTGACGCTGATTACCCCCATCGTTAGACCCATCCAAAGGGAGTTGCGGTAGCTATTGGAGATGTTCATATTGAATAAACCTCGTGCATGGATAGGGGATATCAGAAACTGATGGAGAGCAGAGGGGGAATGTTGTGAGACATCCGTGGGCTAAATCTTTCTGAGAAAGTTGAATGGAAATCTGAGAATTCTGCTCTCATTCGATGCTGAGCGATATCAATAAACCTATCAATTGCTTGGAGAAGCACCCCTCGACATTAAGCAATCATGGGGAAACTTCAAGTTTCGCAGAGAGAGAACAAGTAAACACTTGGGACACTAGTCATATTTTTTAATAATGCTGTGAATCATGCCGAAATCTAGGCGATGGCCCCTTACATTCATTTTTGAAGAAACACATTGACCTTGTTCTGAATTGTGAAAATCAATTAAGATTATGAGCAATGGCAACGAGCGCGATTGAGGCAATCAAAATGGCAGGTTTGTTCGGTTTGTTTGGCGGCAACAAAGAAGAAGGTTCTAAGGAAGCTTTCTTCTTGGACAACGATGAATCCAAGTCTCTGGGTGATATCGAATACATGCGCACACCCAACACCGTGCGTCGCACCTTCGCCAAAAAAGCGGGTGAGAGTGAGCATAAGGAGTTCATCCAGGAAGTGACCGCGATGGGTCGCACCGTGGCTGATGTCTCTGCAGATGAGTTCAAGCCTAAGGAGCGTAAGCGTACCGAGCGTCAGCTCATTAATGAGAAGAGCTACCCTACTTTCGGTGGTGGTTCTGTTAAGTCTGCTGGTTCTGTAAAGCCCGAAGAGCTTCAAGCAGAAGTTGCTAAGACCCAGCAAGCTCCCACCAAAAATGTTGGTGATGCAAGTGGAATGGACATGTTCCGTAAGATGGCTAAGGACATGAACAAGCACTAAGCATCTGTCTTAGGCTGTTCTGAGTCTTTTGTAAAAGCGGCCCCTCGTTTTGAGGGGCCGCTTTTTTGCGCTCTTGGTTAAGGATGGCTGTTGCTGCTACGACGTTCTACTTTCTCTTCAGCTTGGAGTACAACGTTTCTGAGTTCCTCTAGGAGCTGTTTGTTGGCCTTTTGCCAGAGCCCGCGCTGGTTGGCTTCTAGTAAGCGTTCGGCCATGTCGCGTAAGGCCCAGGGGTTGTGTTGCTGGGTGAAGGCTTGGACATTGTCGTCGAGGATGTAGGCTTGGGCGACGCCTTCGTACATGTGGTCAGCGACGGTGTGGGTGGTGGCGTCGTAGGCGAAGAGATAGTCCACGGTGGCGGCCATCTCGAAAGCACCTTTGTAGCCGTGGCGCATGACTCCGGCGATCCATTTGGGGTTGATGACGCGGGAGCGGTAGACGCGGGCGATTTCTTCGGAGAGG
>CALLPZ010000578.1 GCA_938015405.1 uncultured Pseudanabaenaceae cyanobacterium | reverse complement strand
ACCGCTTGGCTCAAAGCCTTGGTCAATCGCTTCCAGGTGCGCCTCGATGGGGCAGATCACCTGCTCCGCCTGGATCTGCCGGAGGACCTGCCGCCGCTCTGTTCCGATCGCAATAGCCTAGATCGCCTTCTGGTTGAGCTTCTCAACAATGCCTGCAAGTACACCCCCATGGGAGGCCACCTACAGCTCAGTGCCTCGTTGGTGAACCAACGGTTACGGCTCCGCTTGGGCAATGAAGCCGAGATCCCGGCTGAAGCTTTACCGAAGCTGTTCGACAAGTTTTATCGTGTGCCAGCAGCGGACCATCGTCACCAGGGAGGCAGCGGCTTGGGATTGGCCCTCGTGAAGCGGTTGGTGGATGCCCTGCAGGGAGAAATTGCGATCGCCAGTACTCAAGGTTGGACCACGGTGACGATAGACTTGCCGCTATCTCTGTCTCCGCTGGAGGCGAAGGAATCTGCGGTAGCCACGGCTGATGCGGTTTAGCGATCGCTTCTCACAGCAGAGCGGTCAGGTTTAACGCTAGGATTTATTGCTGAGAGAATGGATGTAGCATTTGCGTCGTTGTCTTGGTTGCTGTTCCCGTTCGCTGTTGCCTGCTGGGCTCTGCTTCTCCTGATGGAGAAGGGAGTTGGGGATGAGGTCGGCTTGGGGTCTAGCTCAGCACTATATAGCTAAGTCGCCTGTCGTAAATCGCCTGACAGATTGGCTTCGTTTCCATTTTGGCTTGGCTTCCATTGAGATAACCTGCGCTAGATGCCCAGCGCAACCCACCTAATAGAGGAATTTGGCTTTGTTCACCCGCCTTCAATATCTATTGCGTGAAACCTGGCTGGGGCTCAAGCGCGGCGGCTGGATGAATTGGGCTGCGGTGAGTACCGTTACCGTGCTGCTGTTTCTGCTGGGCACGGGGATTTTGGTGAGCTGGCAGTTGGACTATGTGGTCAACCAGGTGGGGAGCCAGTTGGAGGTGGCCACCTTTTTGGATTCTGGGGTGGAGGCAGAGTCTCTGAAGCCTTTTGTGGAAAAGTTGCCCGGTGTGGCAGAGCTAGAGCTGATTTCGAAGGAGACGTCCTGGGCCAACTTGGTGAAAGAGCTGGGCCTAGAGGATGTGAAGGGGGCGACGGAGCAACTGAGTGGCAATCCCCTGGTGGATGAGATTCGAGTGAAGGCGCGATCGCCCCAAGCCCTGGCTCCCCTTGTGGAATCGCTGCGGGGTCTTAAAGGCGTGGATGAAGTTCGCTACTTGCCTGAGGTACTGCAACAGCTCACTCAGCTCAATGCGGGCTTGAATCGTTTGGGGCTAGGCGTGGTGTCGTTGCTAACGCTGGCTTCCCTGGCGGTGATTACCACCACGATTCGCCTAATTGTGGTGGCGCGACGTAAGGAAATTGAAATTATGCAGTTGGTGGGGGCGACCTCCCGCTGGATTGCCTTGCCCTTTGTCCTTCAGGGCTTAGCGTTTGGTTTAGTGGGAGGAGCCCTGAGTTGGGGACTGCTCCAGGGAGCGAGGCAGTTTTTGGCGAGTGTCTTGGCGGAGCAACCGCTGTTGATTCAGTCATTGATGGATGCCAAGGCAATTACGTTGGCCCAGCAATTGCAGTTGCCTCTGATGTTGTTGGGGTTTGGGGGGGCAGTTGGCATTGTGGGCAGTTTGTTTGCGGTGCAGCGTCTCTCTCGTCAGTGAAGCCAAATTGTTTGCATTCCTTTGTCTGGGGGGATGGGACAGTTCAAGGCCCTGAACAGTGGATTTTTATGTTCGCTTTTCCTTCTAAGGGATGAGGTGGGTTTTGGGCGATCGCACTTCGGTTTAATTGAGCCAGCCCTGGGTAGGGTGAGACAGGTCGGTTGAGACAGAATTTGGGATCGACTGGACAAGCTGGAAAATTATTTTTGATGGGCGATCGCTAAATTTTGAGCCAGGGGCCCCACGCAGACCTTCACAGCTCATTCCGTCAAGAGATGGGATGGGCTTGGTTTCTGGCCCTGAGCCCGATTCTCTGTCCGGGGTTGTACCTGCATCAACCCAGACAATCCTGCGGTTTGTTAACGGGTTTACGTAGATCTCGGGTTGTGACTCATGGCTCTATTTCGAGCGACCTAGATTTGTTGGGGTCTAAGACCCCCCAGGACCTCTTGACCCGCTTTTATAGGCGGTTTGCGCTGCGTTGGTTCGACCCCATGGTGTGGTTTTTCAGACCCGCGCATTATGCCGACATCCGCAACTACAGCGGACCTCGGCTCAACCGAGCCCTCAGTTGGTGCAATAAGGAAAGAACAATGGGAACTCGTGCAAATCCTGCTAATCATCACACTCGCTTCAAGGGCCGTGGCCTAGGCACACGCCACAAGCAACCCCCTTTGAGTGTTTTGGTTCATTGGCGTGTGGATCAGTATGTTCGCGCTAAACCCAGCAAGTCCGATTGGTTGCGTTCTGCGATCTTCGAGAAGATTGAGCGCGAAGGTTGGAAACTGGAGGATGATGAGTTGGTACCTACTGAGCTGCCTAAAGCGGCTGGAATGTAAGGTTGCTGATGCATTAAGCCGCGGATTTGGGAGGCGCTCTTCTGAGAGCTGGCCGATGCGCGGCGATGTGAACAGCGATGTGAATCTGATTCAAAGCTTGTGGTAGACCTGGTCTGTTGCAAGCTTTTTTGTGATCATTGCGGCTTTCGCGTTGTTGCATTCAGGTCTTTTCAGAGGGGAGGCTAATGAATGTCGACCTGACTGAAACCTGAAGTTTTTCTGGCTTGTGAGCCAAATAGAGATGCTTATGGATTAATAGAGATAATACGGAGCAGGCCTTCTCCCAATTGGGTAACCTAGGTCTATCGCTTCCGTGACTTCTCCGTTTGAGCGGCCATCATCCCATGTCTAAGCTGGCTATTCTCTGTGTCGATGACGAGACCATCATTCTCAATAGTTTGCGGCGTCAGCTGAAGCAGGCATTCAGTGACCAGTACGTCTATGAGAGTGCTGAGAGTGCCGATGAGGCCTTCGAGATTATTGAAGAGCTGGAAGAAGAAGGCAGTGATGTGATTGTGATTGTCTCGGACTGGCTGATGCCCGGCATGAAGGGCGATGAATTTTTAGCCAAGGTCCATTGTGATCACCCTCGAGTGGTCAAGATTTTGCTGACGGGCCAGGCAGACGAGGAAGCTATTTCGCGGGCCCATGCCGAGGCCAATTTGCACCAATATTTGGCAAAGCCCTGGAAGTCTGATGAGCTGGTGGACTGTATTCGCTCGGGCTTGCAGTCGATCGCGCCTCAGAATTAACTGTGCCAGTCAGGGGATGATTTGCCTCTGAGCTGGGCTTTGCAGGCTGTTAGTCTATTGCAGCCGTAACCCATTCGACAGTTGCACCGGCTTGGGTTGCGTTTGCATCTGTGTGGACGCTGTTGCC
Organism: uncultured Pseudanabaenaceae cyanobacterium; assembly: GCA_938015405.1. Classification (GTDB taxonomy): domain Bacteria; phylum Cyanobacteriota; class Cyanobacteriia; order PCC-9006; family JAAUQQ01; genus JAAUQQ01. The sequence goes on along the minus strand of CALLPZ010000578.1, from coordinate 3,399 downwards.
TTCTGCTTTCGCTTCTGTGGTGATTGTTCCTGGGCTGTGATGGTCCCCAGAATGTTGTGGAAGCTGCCGCTCAAGCTGTCGCTTTGGGCATCTTAGATTGAGCTGCATTGTTTGGACTGGTTTTTTACGGCTGAGTTTCCATGGACTCCATTCGCGTTGGTATTTTGCATTCCACTTCGGGGGCTATGGGTGACCATGGACGCTCCATTGTGGATGCCGTTCTCATGGCGATTGATGAAATCAATCAGAGCGGCGGTGTGTTGGGCTGGCCTGTGGAGGCCGTAGTGGCCGATGGTGGCTCTGAGGTCGATTCCTTTCGGACAACGGCTTGCTATCTGCTTGAAGATCAAGGGGTGAGCCAGGTCTTTGGGGGCTGGACATCGGATGTGCGCAAGGCCATTACCCCGGTGTTTGAGGCCAATCATGGTTTGCTGTGGTATCCGTTCCAGTACGAAGGTGTGGAGCTGTCGCGCAATGTTTTCTATGGTGGTGCTTGTCCCAATCAGCAGGTGGAGCCAGCGATCGCTTGGCTTTTAGGTCAAGGCAAGCGCAAGTTCTATTTGCTAGGCTCCGACTTTGTCTTTCCTCGCCTGACCAACAAGGTGGTGCGAGCCCAGCTCAGCCGCCAGGGAGGGCAGACGACGGGGGAATCCTATGTGCCCCTGGGGGAGAGGGATTTTGCAGCAACGATCGCTGAGATTCAGCAGCTCCAGCCCGATGTGGTATTCAACACTCTGAATGAGGACTCCCAGGCTGAGTTCTATCAGCAATATGTAGCTGCGGGCCTGACGGCGGAACAAATTCCGATTATGTCTGCCAGCATGACGGAGCTAGACTTGGCTCGGTTGGGCTCAGCGGCTCGGGGTCACTACGCGGTGGCGGGCTATTTTCACGGCTTGCAGACCCGGGCGAGTCAGAGCTTTAGTGCCCGCTTTCAAGCTCGCTATGGCATGGACCGGGTTGTTTCTGACCCCATTGCCACGGCCTACAGCCAGGTCTTCCTCTGGCGTCAGGCCACGGAGTCGGCGGAATCCTTCAAGGTGGATGACATTCGAGTGGCAGCCTATGGGGAGCAGTTTGAGAGCCCCTTTGGTCCCTTGACGATCAATATCAATCACCATTCCAGTCGGCCCTGCTTCATTGGCCGAGCCAACGAGCGAGGGCTGTTTGATATTGCCCATGCCCAGCCGGAATCGATTGAGCCCTTGCCTTGGTTGGGCGTGGAGACCGTTGATTTTGGCAATGGTCCCGTCGTTATCGATATGTTGGCCCAGGTGGGTCGCAGCATGCAGCAGGCCTGGGAGCTGGAGCAAAAGTCGTTGGAGCTGGAGCAGACGGCCCATCAATTGCAGGCAGAGGTTCTGGAGCGCCACCGGGCTGAGGAGGAGTCTCGTTTGCTGTTTGATATCAGTCAGACCATGGCGGAGGCCCAGGACTTTGAAAGTGCCATGGCTTCGGCGATCGCCCATGTCTGTCGGGTGACCTGCTGGCCCTATGGCGAAGTTTGGATGCCTGGGGAGGGAGGAGAGCTGCTAGAAGCGACTCCGATTTGGCTATTGGATGAGGAGTTGGTGACGCCAGAAGATGCATCAGCCCTCAAGGCCTTCCGAGAGGATAGCCAGGAGCAAAGCTTTGCCATGGATGAGGCGCTTTTGGGTCGCGTGTGGGCCCAAGGCGAAGCGGAATGGATCGAGTATTTCCGGGGATGGGGGGCCGTGGCCGTGCCCATTCTGGCCAGTCAACATGGCAATCCTGAGCTGTTGGATACCTATGGGACGTCCAACCGCGTGTTGGCGGTTTTGATCTTCTTGCAGCCCGAAGCCCGCTCCGAAGACAAGCGACTTGTCCGATTGATTTCTACGGTGGCAGCCCAACTGGGGGGAGCACTTCAGCAAAAACAGGCTGAGCGAGCCCTGCGCGAGAAGAACGAGGAGTTGCTCAAGACCTTAAGTCAGTTGAAAACGGCCCAGGAGGAGCTGGTTCACTCCGAGAAAATGGTGGCTTTGGGTCAGTTAGTGGCAGGGGTCGCCCATGAAATCAATACGCCCCTGGGGGCGATTTGCTCCTCGACGGAATATATCGGCAATTTCTTAGCTCAGGATTTGCTGGAACTGCCGGACTTTTTCCAGTCCCTGTCGTTGGTGCAGCGTGAGTTCTTTGGCTATTTGCTGCGCAATACTCGGGGGCGATCGGCGCTGCTGTCCAGTCGGGAACGGCGCAAGCTACGCAAATCGTTGCGGGAATCTCTGGAGTCCTTTGAGCTGGCGAATGCGGCGAGCCTAAGTGATGAATTGGTGGCAATACAACCAGAGTGGAATGTCGAAGAGCTGTTGCCCTTGCTCAAAGAGCCAGATTGCCTTGAATTTTTGCGCTACATGGGCCGTCTGTTAGAGCTACGCAATAGCAGCCAGGATATTACGACTGCGGCGGAGCGAGCTTCCAAGGTGGTCTTTGCCCTGAAGACCTATGCTCGCTATGACCACCAGGGGGAGCTGCGCCAAGCCAATATGGAGGAGAGTCTGGAGACCATCCTGACCCTGTACCAAAATAAGCTGAAGCATGGCATTGATATTCAGCGTAGCTATGGTGCAATTCCCTCAATTTCTTGCTATCCCGATGAGCTAAATCAGGTGTGGATGAACCTGATTCACAATGCGATTCAGGCGATGGATGAAGTGGGGCAGTTGAGCGTCCAGACCCGCTACGAGGCGAACTGGATCCATGTGAGTATTTCAGATTCTGGCTGTGGCATTCCTGAGGCAGTTCAGGCCAGGATGTTTGAGCCCTTCTTTACGACCAAGCCGCCTGGGGAAGGCAGTGGTTTAGGGCTGGATATTGTGCAGAAGATTGTTGACAAGCATGGCGGCAAAATCGGTGTGAAATCCCGGCCAGGGCATACGACCTTTACGGTGTCTTTGCCCAGCGCAGGGGTGATGGTGGCTGAGCCGTTCCCTGGAGAATGGTCTCAGAAGTTGGATGAGACATTTACCTCTCGTCCGTCTCGGTCGAAGAGGCAGGACTCGGCGTCTAGCTTGGTGTAATGGGAGCTGATTGCTGGGGGGTCGTGGCAGAGCCGTTACGGGTAATTTCTAGATAGATATGCTCTAGGCGGACGGGGTGTAGTGCGGCGGCATCGATGGAGATACCTTCGAGCTTTTCGAGCAGGCGGTGCAGGTCTAGGAGCTGGGGGAGCCAGAGGGCAATGCCGCTGCCGTAGCGGCGAGTGGCCCAGCCCAGGGTCTCGGCCCGGGCCAGGACTGCAGGTTCATCTTGGCTATCGATTTGGGCGATCGCTTTGGCGGGCACAACTTCCCTGAGCTGGGCGAGGCTGCCTTCGCGCAGGAGCTGACCTTGGCGGATGATGCCGATGCGATCGCATAACCGTTCCGCCTCCTCCAA
>CALLPZ010000577.1 GCA_938015405.1 uncultured Pseudanabaenaceae cyanobacterium | reverse complement strand
TTGCCTTTTAAAACCTCTTGCCACAGCTGTTTGAATTTTCCCTGCTGGCAGGATTGATTGATGTCCCAGAGGAAGAAATTGTCCATCTCCTCGGGGCTGTAGCCCAAATAGTCCCGCGCAAATTGATTGGACTCGACGACTTTACCTTGTTGGTCAACGACGAAAATAGATTCAGTTGCCTGTTCAACTAAGGTGCGGAAGCGCGATTCACTTTCCCGCAATTCCCCTTCTGCCCGCTGGCGCTCAGCGATCGCGCTGGAGATGCGCTCAAACATTTCGCCAAAGGCCATGATCACTTCGCCCAGCTCATCGCCTCGGTTATAGCGACGGGAGGCAAACTGCGGCACCTTGGCACCCTCCTCATGCAGTGCTGCTGGGGCTGCCTCAAGGAGGTCATTCCGAAGTGCCAGGACAGGCTTGATCAGGATGGAGCGTAGCACCCACATTGTGGCTAAGGTGACGACCATGGAGATGATCATGACCAGGCCAAAAATCCGCCCGACAAAGGCCACCAGTTCTTCGCGCACATCGCTGGAGTCATGGCGAATGATCAGCAGATAGTCGGCCTCTAAAGGAGACATTTCCCACACCGCATCGTAGCGGCGCGCTGGGCGGTAGAGCCGGGTCCTCGCTCCATTCCCCCGCCCGGTCACTTGGCGCCACAATCGGGTGATGGCATTGCCGTTGAGTGACTGTGTGACTTCGTCATAGGTGAGTTGCGGCGGTTCTCCAAACTCTCCAATCACCTCTCCATCAGCCGTGTAGAGCTGGCCACCGACGACGGCCTCAATCGCTTCGGCCCGACTGAGCCAGCTCAGCAGCTCCTCGGAATCAATCTCCTCCATGAATAGATCGGCTTCGCCCAGGGCTCCCACTAGAGTGGCAGTCGATTGTTGGGATAAATGCTTGAGGAGCTCTTTCTCCCGACGATAGACCGATGGGATCAAAATAATGGTTTCGATCGCCACAATGCTGGTGAATACCGACAGCACAATACGTTGGGAGAGCCGCGACTTGAAGGGGCCCAGGTATCGTTCCATAGCACTTTGCTGGGGCTGAAACGTCGGGTTGTTCGGCTGGTCAAGACCCATTGCGGACGGTCGGCTGTGAGGTGGGCGGGCGATGAAAGCTGGGAAACCCGAAGATTTCCAAGTTTGAAACCCTAGCCTAGCTTGCATATTCTAAGCTTTAACATAGCTGCAACGATGCTTCGCAATGCAGATTGCGCTGAAAATCTGTCCCTTGGCTGCCCGAGCGCTCAGGAATGCATCCATCCCCCAGCCCATCGCCGACGTTGGCTGGGAGGTTTGGATTGGATGAGGCGAACTGAGCCCCCTTTCTGTCAGACTTCCGAGCATTGCGCTATTGACCTTTCGCTGTTCTAGCTATGGCTCCTCAGTACAAACATTTCAGCAAACCCGATGCCAGCCAAAAGGACCGCGTCCCCCCAGGGCAAAGTCTGGCCAAAGGCTTTCCGGTGTTGACCTACGGTGATACCCAGCAGATCAGCCAGGCGCAATGGCAGCTCAGTATCACTGGCCTTGCCGAGCCTAAATGCTTCACCTGGGCTGACCTGATGGCCTTGCCCCAGAGCAGCTTTGATATTGATTTTCACTGCGTCACGCGCTGGTCCAAGCTAGACATGCCCTGGCAAGGCGTTCGCGTCACGGACCTAATGGCCGAGGTGGCACTCCAGCCAGGAGCCAAGGCCGTGATGCAGCATTGCTATGGCGGCTACACCACCAACCTGCTGCTGGAGGACTTTCTCCGCCCAGAGAACTTCTTTGCCCATACGGTATATGGCGAGCCCCTCAGTGCAGACCATGGAGGTCCCTTGCGCTTAGTGGTGCCCCATCTCTATGCCTGGAAGAGTGGGAAATGGTTACAAGAGCTGAGCTTTTTGGCGGAAGATGAGCCCGGCTTTTGGGAGAAGAATGGCTACCACATGCGCGGGGAGCCTTTTGCCGAGGAGCGCTATAGCGGCCGTTTTTAGCGATCGCCGCACAGTCACCAGGGGTCGGTCTGAAGGGAAATTAGAGAGATCTATGTGAGGAGATCACGAACTCCCGCCATTTCGCTCTCGTGCCAAGTACGATTATTCCGGGATACTGGAGAGGTTGATCCACCTTCTTGTCAACCTTGGAACAATGGTGCATTTCGAGATGTTCTCTTTGGCTAGAACGGGTTCTCAACGTCTTGTCTCCTTTCAAGACTTCATGACTGTGCGATCGCGACCGAACTTACCCCTGGGCATCTCTGTGCCCGTCTCCGACCCTCGAGATCCGGCCTATGTGGCCTCACCCGGTCAAGGTTATGACGGGGTCGCATTGATTTTGTTGGCCGGGGGAGATAACTGCACGGGCAGCTTGCTCACTAGTGGTCAGCATGTACTGACGGCGGCCCACTGTTTCGAAGAGGTGTCCCAGGATGGGCAACCTACCCTAGAGCCCAGCCTCGATGATGTGACCGTGGTGTTTCGCTTGCCAGAGGGGGAGGTGCGACTGAGCCCGCTCCATATTGATGTTCACCCCGAATGGAAAGATATCGATGGCTTTAACGGTGATCTGGCCATCATCCATCTATCGGAGCCATTGCCCCCGGAAGTGCCCCGCTATGAGCTGTACCGCGACTCCGATGAGGTGGGCCAGGTCTTTACTCGCTTGGGCTATGGGGTGATGGCAACGGGGGCCAAGGGAGAATATGGCGAAGATACCTCCACGGTCTTGCGGCAGGGGCAGAATCGCTATGAAGCACTAGGAGAGTTGTATAACGAAGCCGATGGTGAGTCGGAAAGCTACATTCAGCCCGGCACCCAGTTGATCTATGACTATGACAGTGGCAAGCCTGAAAATGATGCCCTGGGCATTGAATATGGGCTGACTGATTTAGGGTTAGGTGCGCAGGAAATTGGCTCTAGCGGCGGCGATTCCGGTGGGCCAGCGTTGATTAACGGCAAGGTGGCCGGGATTTCCTCCAGCGGCAGCAGCCCCGATCAAGAGGGCATTGATGTGACGCTGGAGAATGACACCAGCTTTGGAGAGTACTTTTTCGATACGCGAGTCTCGGCCTATGCGGACTATATCGATCAGGTGGTGTTTGGTGAGCCCATGCTCTTGCAGGCCCAAGGCAACGAGCCGAGGGGGAGCCAGCCAGGGAGGGATGTCATCAATGACTGGCCTGGCGCACTCTTATCATTGCCGCTGATCCTCCTCCTCGGTGGCTGGGGAGTTTGCAAGGCTTGTGCGCGGCGTCGGGCAAGTTGAGTGATGCTCCCAGCCATGGCCAGTGGCTGGAGTTTTCCGGCTGGAATTAGCCTAGCGTTGTGGATTGAAACAACCGCTGGGCCTGGTTGCGATGGGCCGAGGTCCAAGCGGGTTGGTCATGCTCATCTAGGTTGAGCCGATTGCGGCAGTGGTTAGACTGCTGTTGCATATGGCGGTGGTACTGTCCCACCTTCACAGCGACTT
>CALLPZ010000576.1 GCA_938015405.1 uncultured Pseudanabaenaceae cyanobacterium | reverse complement strand
GGTCTCTCACAATGCCGCAATTCAAAAAAAGGTGTTGTTGCGAGCGGGAACATTGCCCCATCTGACAAACTTTGCCCAGGCCTACTTTGAGCCAGGTCAGATCGCAGATTGCCATACTCATCCAGATATGAATGAGGTCTTCTTTGTTCAGTCAGGTTACGGTGAGATTTTCATAGATCAGCATTGTTATCAATTGCTCCCTGGCACTTGCATTGTCGTGGAAGCTGGTGAATCTCATGAGGTGCGTAATTCGGGAGAGGAAAGGCTTGTGCTGTCCTACTTCGGAATTGTTACTGATAGTGTTTTGCAAATCTCTAAGTGAAGACTTGAGGCTGTATAAGTACAAAGTGGCGTTGCCTTCTTTCATCTTCTAATACGCTGCATTTGACTAGGTATTTCCCTCTTCCTTGTACGTTGAATTGACGACTTCATTTATCTTTTTATTGGTGCTTTCCGGACCTAATTTGCGCTTTTCTACATAGATCTAATTATTTCTCTTTTCCGCAAATTGGCTGAGTAATGATGGAAAAACAGTGGCTAAGATGTGTAACATCTGCCTGAGGCTTCCCGGATAACCGCTTTTCTCGGGGAAACCTCTTAAGGTCGTCTCTGATTCACTCACTGCTGTTCCAACATGTTTGTCTTGTTGAGTAAGGTGTAAAGGTTTTGTTGCGCTTTTACCTTGTCTCTTTAATTCTAAAACTAGTTTTTGGGTTGGCATGAATTTGAGTTGATTGATTTCGTGGGGAGAGAAAATCTTGGTTTCGGAATTTTGATGTGCTGGAAAGTTTCGTGATTGCTTCCAGGCCCAAGTTCTTTTTGCTTAAAGTTTTCTCTCTTAGAGTTCTTGTTTAGGGGATCTAATGAATTTAACGAAGCGATGTGTCGCCGAATGTCTGGGAACAGCCTGGCTTGTGCTGGGTGGTTGCGGTAGCGCGGTCTTTGCAGCCAACTTTGTGGATGGAGATGGGGTCAATACCTTGGGCCTCGGCTTTCTGGGGGTTTCATTGGCCTTTGGCTTGACGGTATTGACCATGGCCTATGCCATTGGTCATGTCTCGGGTTGTCATCTCAACCCAGCAGTTTCTTTTGGATTATGGGCTGGTAATCGTTTCCCTGCTTCTGAGCTGTTGCCCTATATCGCTTCCCAAGTCGTTGGTGCGATTATTGGAGGCGGCATCATCTATGGCATTGCCAGCGGTGCCCCAGGGTTTGAACTTTCCGGTTCCAATCCCCTCGCAACCAATGGTTTTGGAGCTCACTCTCCTGGAGGGTATAGCTTACTCGCTTGTTTGATTGCTGAGGTGGTTCTGACTTTCGTGTTTCTCGTTGTGATTCTAGGTGCTACGGATACCCGCGCTCCTGCAGGTATGGCTCCCGTGGCTATTGGTCTTTGTTTGACTCTGATTCACTTGATCAGCATTCCTATAACCAATACTTCTGTTAACCCCGCTCGTAGTACTGGAGTTGCGATTTTTGCAGGTGCGGAGCTGTTTAGTCAGGTCTGGTTGTTTTGGATTGCGCCAATCGTTGGGGCGATCGCAGCTGGCTTCTTCTATAACTTGTTCTTCGTTGAATCTGGAGAAATGGTTGCCCCAGTGCGCGAAAAGCTAGAGCTATAGGGATAACTCTGATACTTCATAGTGCTTGAGGATGCATAGCCAAAAGCTGCTGGTTTCGAATCTGCTCGAACGCTGGCTTTTGGCTTCAGGATTCTTCCCTTCAACTCCGTTTAGGGAAGAATCCTAACTGTGAATGCTTCATTTCTTTAAAGTCTTCAAGACTTAGGTCTCATCGGACAAAGCTCTGCTGTTGTACAACAGCAGAGCTTTGTCCGATTTTGTTTAGAGCATCAGTCGAATTGAGAGACAAATAATCTTTCTATTGCCGCTGTTTGAAATTATTTATTCGTCCAGTAAGTAAGCTGCCGCATTGAGTTCACCTTTGAGTACGGTGATGGCTTTACCGGAGAGGCTGACCCGCTCCCCTGGGGCACTGCCATCGGCATTGCCTCGAAGCTCGACTTTGACCACACCGCCACGTTTGGAAGCCTGGTAGCCAACTAGTTTGGTTTTGTTGAGGCGTTGGCTCCAGTAGGGGCCGAGGCAACAGTGAGCAGAGCCGGTGACCGGGTCTTCATTAATGCCCATGGCAGGGGCAAAGAAACGGGAGACAAAGTCGTACTCACCATCATCGCTGGAAGCGGTAACGATGACTCCTCCTGGAGTAATGCCTTTGAGGCGTGTGAAAAGGGGCTTGAGCTGGTCCACAGCTGCCGCATTGGCTAATTCCACTAGCCAGTAGTCGAGGGTTTTGTTGTACTCCACCTGGCTTACATCGCAGCCTAGGGCTTCGCCCAGACCCGCCGGAGCTTCTGTCGGTATTGTTGGGGCTGCAGGGAAATCCAGATCGATCCAATCATTGTCGAAGCGGGCAGTGAGTTTACCGCTACGGGTGATGAATTCTGCAGGTTGATTGATAGCTAGATAGCCTTCGGTCCAAAGGACATAAGCTGTGGCTAAGGTGGCGTGGCCGCAGAGATCAACCTCGGTCGTTGGGGTAAACCAGCGGAGATGGTAGCCGTCTTCTTTGCGGATGGCGAAGGCGGTTTCTGAAAGATTCATTTCTGCGGCGAGATGGCGCATCCAGCTATCTGGCTTGGGCTCATGCAGGACGCAAACCGCAGCGGGGTTGCCTCCAAAGGGGCGATCGCAAAAGGCATCAACCTGCAGGATTGGCAGAGCTGTGGTGCGGGCCATGGGTCAGTCTCAAGATATTGGCATTAAGTAGGGCTGCTTGGGATTGAAAAGCGCAGCATTTCATTGCCACCCTTTTGCAGCTCATATTCAACCTGCACGATTTCGGGGTGCAGTCCCTGGCTTCGCAACATTCTGCAAACCGGCTCCACATCCGTTGATGGTTGAGAGGCTAAAGTTCGCAAGGGGAAAATGCGCACTTCCTTGGCGATGCGGCAAAGTTCCTGGACTGCTTGGAGATGAAACTCTGGCGATAGAAGGTCGGAGTAGAGGAAAAGGAAATGGGAGCATAGGGCGAGGTCAAATTGGCCATCTTTAAAGGGCAGCTGGGGCAGGGAGGCTTCGAGGTAGCGGCTGCTGGCTTTGCCCTGGGAGAAGTCAGCGGTAAAGCGTTCCATGACTTTGATTCGGTTTTGCTTGAGGTCAGCACTATTTGGGTGGAAGCTCCAGCACCAGTTTTCCGGGGTAGCTTCGATTTGAGCCATTACGTCATCCAGGCTGGCCTGGAAACGCTGTTTGATTTGGGTCGCAGAGAATTGATAAAGCGGATCGACCGTGGTTACATGTCCACCTTGGGCGGTTAGTTCTCCGTTAAAGCTGGCAGGACCGCCGCCACAGTCGAGAATGTTGAGCTGTTGATCCTCGGGGGAAAGGCTAAACATCGCTTGGTATTCCGCTAGGGAGCGGCCGAAGGGGATGACTTTAGCGAGGGAGATGCTCATGGGCGAGGCGCTAGATCGGGGGAGGGGGGAGGGGTGAAGCTTGAGGTTGCGAGATTCAAATCGAAAACCTTTGAACGCTGGAGCTGGGCGTGGAAGAGCATCGGCAATACAGTTTCGT
>CALLPZ010000575.1 GCA_938015405.1 uncultured Pseudanabaenaceae cyanobacterium | reverse complement strand
CGCGTCAGATGCTGCTTCAGGCTGAGATAAACGTTCCGGGAAAAGCCAATGTATTGCAGGGTTTTAGCCTCATCAAAAATGGCATAGATTCCCACTTTCCCCTCAAAGGGCTCGGTCAAGATCTCGCCAGCCTCAGTCAGGTAAGGCATAAACTCTAAATGAGCCAGAGGGGTAGTGCTCAAGGCGATCGCAGCATTGGGTACAGCAGGCGTAAAAGTCATGGGAGATATAGGCGTCTTAAAGGATAGAGCGTAGAGGCGCATCACAAGACGCCCTCACGGAGACATGACCAAACTGGTGACAGAGCGCGAGCGCCTCAAGTCACCTTCTGGAAAATGGCACAAAGGCGACTGGGCTTAAAAATCTTGGCCTGGAACATAAATGGCGGCGGCACATGGACGATCGCATAATGCTCCGGATCATCGTGATACTGCTCAAACTCTGCCGCCATGCCTTTGGGTGTCTGACTGCTGTAAGGCACCGGTTGGAATAACTGCTCCGTAAACTGGGCTTCGGACCAGCCTTTTTGACTACAAACCTGCTGGCCAAAACTTGGCTCTTTCAGCAGCGCAACCAGTTGCTCCTGCGCCTCCGGGGTCAGCGTAAAGCTCGTGTCGAAGGTATCAATGACTTTGAGGCCCATGGCACAATTCCAGATCCCACTATTTCAAGGTTGAAGTCCGTTGGGATTACGACCCATGAGGGTGTAATCACCACTTTAGCGATAGCACCAGCCTACAAAGCCCTGTGGTCGAGACTGCGGAGATCGTCTTGGTCTGCAACAAGTGATCTTGCTCCGCAACAAAACAAAGGCGATCGCCCTCAAATGCGATCGCCTTTGTTTTGTTCCGAGATATCTCGTGATGTTCTGCAACTAAATCAGCCTCAGCCTGAACCTACTACACCGCAATACAACGCTGTAAAGTGTCAGCCGTGCTTTCCCGCCCCCTCTGAGGCTTACCCGCCGCGATCAAATTGAGATAGCGCGCCATGGAAGAGGACACTAATGCTCCTGTAAAAATGGCCCCTTCAATATTGGCCCCTAACAGGTTAGCCCCCCGCAAATCCGCCTCACTCAAATCGGCTTGACAGAGATTGCTCCATTTCAAGTCCACGTTGCGCAACAACGCTTGAGTCAAATTCGCCCCCTTGAGATTTGCGCCGGTCAGCTTCCCGCCGCGCATCTGAACTGCCTGAAGTCGAGAGGCCGACAGCTTGGCCCCATTGAGCTTTACCCCGCTGAGCTTCGCTTCCCCCAAATCGACACCATCTAAGTTAATGCCACTCAGATCTAATCCATTAAGGTATGCCCCTTTAAGATTGACCTGGTTGAGAAAAGCGCCATCCAAATTCGCACCGCTTAAACGAGTGCCTTCCAAATTGGCCCAGTTCAGATTAGCTCCCCTTAAATCCGCATTGCGCAGGTTAGCTCCCCGTAAATTGGCACTACAGAGATTGGCACCTCGCAAATCAGCGCCCCGTAGATTGGCATCCTCCAAGCGAGCGCCGCTTAGCTTAGCCCGATAAAAATTGGCATTTACAGCGAACGATCCGGTGAGATTCGCCTTCGTTAGATCGGCTTCCGCCAAGTCCGCATCGCTCAACTTGGCATAGCTAAAGTCAACCCAGTTGAGAAACGCATTCCGCAAATTTGCCTTGAGTAGGAAACAGCGGCTAAATTCACCTCCCATCAGGTTCGAGCCTTCTAACTGAATCCCGACCAGCATCTGATTCTTTAAGATGGCACCCTGGAGATCCACGCCTTCAAAGGCACGCTTGCCGTTGGCATATTCATTTAGTAGCCCATGGATATCCACCATCTGCCGACCTCTCTATTTGTCCAACCCGCAGCAAGTCAATAATGCTCGGATTAGAACTTGTCTTGGTCCTTTACAGGATAAGCGAGGCATTGGTCAAATGCTTCCAAAAAGCTTAAGAAGTATTTAATGTTTACTCAACTGGCTGATTTGCTCACTCAAAACGTGAGTTCCAATAAGAATCGGATCAAATCATAGGGATCCCGACATTTTGTGTAGTGGTAAACAAAGGCCTTCACCTGAATCTGCTAAAGACCCATCTCCCAGATGATGAGGCGTCGCTTGCACCAGCTCGGGTGATGATGAGAAGCTAAGTTCGGTCCATTGGGTGGTCACCTTAATATATGGAGAGAGCAAGACGCCATCTCCTCCAAGAAGATCCAGGCCAGCGGTCTCTAGAGCCAGGCTCGAGCTTGGGGCCACAATCCATGAGCTGATGCTGAGATTGAGGGAGCTCCCATGACGTCCAATTTTCCACGACAGGACCCCACTTGATGGATGCTGCGGCAGCGCGATCGCGCACTGAAATTCGCGATCTGGTGCGGGCTCAGCTGGAAGTCCTGCTGGAGCAAAATAACCTCCAGGGTGCCAAGGCTCTACTGGTGCCAGTCCAGCCTGCCGATATTGCCGATGCGATTGAAGATCTGCCCCGCAAGCAGCAGGCCATTGCATTTAGGCTGCTGTCAAAGGATGAAGCGATCGAGGTCTATGAGCATATCGACACCGCTGTTCAACAAAGCCTAATTGAAGAATTTAAAAGCCAAGAAGTTCTCGAAATCGTCGACTGCATGTCGCCAGATGACCGAGTGCGCCTCTTTGACGAGCTACCCGCCAAGGTCGTCCGCCAACTGCTAATGCAAATGAGCCACCAAGAGCGGGAAGCCACTGCCATGATGTTGGGCTATGAAGCCGACACCGCCGGGCGCATCATGACGCCGGAGTACATTGCCCTCAAAGAGAGCATGACGGTGTCCGCATCACTGGACTACATTCGCAGTCTGGCGGAAGTCAAAGAAACCATCTATTACCTCTACACCACAGATCAAGCCCGGCGACTCCGAGGCATCCTGTCACTTCGAGATCTGGTAGTTGCCAGCCCTCAACAAAGCATCGGTGAGATCATGACCCGAGATGTGGTCGCCTTACAGACTGATGCAGATCAAGAGGAAGTCGCCCGCGTTATTCAGCGGTATGACTTTTTGGCCGTGCCCATTGTGGACCGAGAAGAGCGTCTCGTCGGCATTGTCACCGTCGATGACGTCATTGACGTGATTGAAGCCGAAGCCACAGAAGATATCTATGCCCAAGGCGGTGTGCAAACCGGTGACGGCGATGACTATTTCCAAACCAACCTGTTGACCGTGGCTCGACGCCGGGTGCTATGGCTCCTCGTCTTGCTGATCACCAACACCGGGACCAGCGCTGTCATCAGCAGCCAACAAGATGTACTTCAAGAAGTCGTTGCTCTGACAGCCTTCATTCCGCTCCTGATTGGCACTGGAGGGAACGTAGGAGCCCAATCCTCCACCGTGGTCATTCGCGGCCTCAATACCGATCGCATCCGCAGCATGGGTCCTGCCAAGGTCATTGCCCGGGAAGCAACAGCAGGGCTCTTCCTCGGTCTGATGCTGGCTGCCGTTGTAGCAGTTTGGGCCTATTGGCTCCAAGGGGACCCCATGGTGTCCATCTCGGTGGGGATCAGTCTAGCGGCTATTTCTGTACTGGCTTCCACAGCGGGTTCCAGTTTGCCACTGCTATTTCAGAAAATTGGCTTGGACCCCGCCTTGATGTCTGCCCCCTTTATTACGACAGCGGTGGATGTCTTGGGCGTGTTCATTTATTTGAGCGTGGCTCGGGCGATCATCTTGAACTAATCACGCTGATCTCCACCAGAAAACCACAAGGGATCCTCGGAAGCAGGTTTTCTAAGTATATGTACAGCGGTAATTATACGCAGTGCGAGATCGCTCAAGCACCTCAGCCAGGCAAATTGGCTTAGTTCTCGAAATCATTTACCGGAAGGCGATCCCAGCCCTGATTTATCGCCTCCTTCGAGGGAATTGATCATGCCTTCATTTCTTATTTCAGTCCCCACGACACCATGAAATTTGACGTCAATCCTGGCCCACTCCATTGGATTGAACGGGGCGATCGCCTCAATCCTCGCATCGTTTTCCTGCATGGCTTTATGGGCTCCAGCCAGGACTGGGTGGGGATCATGGACTGTCTAGCATCTGACTATCACTGTCTCGCCTTCGATCTTCCTGGCCATGGCAAGAGCCTCGGACTCAAGCCAGCACAATACTCAATGGCTGGCAGCGCTAACTTGATTATTGAAGCGCTCACCCCACCCGAAAGACCCAACTCCCAACTCGCAGACTTGCTCGTTGGCTACTCCATGGGCGGACGCCTGACGCTCTACCTAACGCTGCGTTTTCCCCAAAGTTTTCCACAGGCTCAGATGATCTCTGGATCCCCAGGATTAAAAATGGAAAAAGACCGGGAAGCTAGGCGAGCTATAGATTTGATCAGATGTAAAAAGATTGAAAACGATCTTAAGTCTTTTTTAAGATTTTGGTACAAACAGCCACTATTTGCATCATTGTGGAAAACTTCATTGCCTGAAAGATTGATCGAACAACGACTCAGTAATAACCCTGATGAACTCTGTCGTTCGCTCAAATACTTAGGTCTAGGCTCTCAACCCAATCTTTGGCCGGAATTGTCCTCTACCGCATCAAATCTGCATCAGCTTGCAGGTGAACTTGATCCTAAGTTTGTTGCGATTTCAAAAGAAATGGCTCGATGTAACTCCAAGATAGAGTCAAGAATTTTGCCAAATCTAGGACACAACATCCCGCTAGAAGACTTTAGGGTTACGGCGGTCGAAATTCGCAGATTAATGGAAAGACTATAGATTTGGAATAAGCTGGCCACATTATTCAAAATGCTCTGGCTGCAAACTTTACATTTCCAGACCAACGCGACACAGCTATATAGAGAGACACAAACCAATGCTCCGATGCCTCATCAGGTAGGAAGCATCGGAGCATCATAGATGAGCTACTTGAGAGTTCTAGCCTGACAGTGCTCCAAGCTCTACGGAAACCATAGACGCCTGATCTGCAGCGTCAGTCCCGGTTCGAGCCTCTCCATGCGATGACTAGAGCACCATGCCAGAACGAGCAGGCAGTTCTAAGCTCCAGCCCTTCTCCCCTTGCACGGCGCGACCCGCACCAAAGAGCGGTTCCCCTAGTTCCTGGGTCACGGGCAGGTTGATAGAAGCCTGGCTCTCTGAGGCATTCAAGGCCACCCAGCGAGTTTCATTGCCTAGGCGACGGGAAAAGACATAGACCCATTCCTCTGCTAGCACGACCTGATAGTCACCCGTTTGGAGGGGGGGATGGGAGCGTCGTAGGGCAATGAGCTGTTTATGCAAGTTGAGCCAGTCTTGATCCCACTGCTCTGCGGGCAAAAAGCCCCGGCGACAGTCCGGATCCAAGCCACCCACCATCCCGACTTCATCACCGTAGTAAATGCTCGGAGCACCGGGGAAGGTCATGAGCAAGAGCAAAGCTAACTCGTAACTGGCTCGATCTTCGCCAACGACACTGAGCACGCGAGCAATGTCATGGCTACTCAGCAGATTGAGCTGGGTAAGCTGTATCTCCCAAGGATATTGCCGCAGCAATTGGGTCATTTTTTTCCCATACTCCTCTGCCTGAATCGCAGGGTAGGGAAAATAACCAGGGCCATCGACTAATGCCTGATCCACACGATCGCCTGCCACAAATGCCAGCGTTGGACCAGTGAACAAGTAGTTCATAACGCCATCGAACTGGTCTCCCTGTAGCCATTCCGTGGCATCATCCCAAACCTCTCCCACAATGTAGGCTTCGGGATTAATTGCTTTGACGCGATCGCGAAACTCCGCCCAAAAGCCCTCAGTCTTTACTTCACCGGGCACGTCTAAGCGCCAACCATCAATCCCTTTCTTAATCCAATATTCGCCCACTTCCATGATGTACTCCCGGGCAGGGGGGTGGTCATGGTTAAACACTGGTAAGGCTCGCATATTCCACCAGCCCTTGTAGTTCGCAGGCTTATCCCCGTCATAGGCAGCCAGGGGCCATTGCTCCACCTGAAACCAGTCTATCCAGGGAGAATGAGATCCATTTTCAAGAATGTCATTGAAATAGAAAAAGCCTCGGCTGGCATGGTTAAAGACACCATCCAGAACAACCTTCAATCCTCGCGAGTGGGCAGCCTCCAAAAAAGCATCAAAGGCTGGTTCACCTCCCAGCAAGGGATCAATTTTGTAATAGTCGTGGGTGTGATAGCGATGGTTGCTAGCAGATTGGAAAATTGGGGTGAAGTAGATGGCAGTGATGCCTAGATCCACCAAATAGTCCAGCTTTTCTATCACACCCCATAGGTCTCCCCCTTTGTAACTGTGGAACTGAGGGGGGGCATCCCAAGCCTCCAGGGGAACCTGCATCGTCGGTGGCAGACTGTGGCGCGGTTGAGGGGTCTTGGCAAAGCGATCGGGAAAGATCTGGTAGAAGACAGCCTGCTTAACCCAGCAGGGAGTGGTGACGTTCATGAAAAATACTGCCGATCGAAATAAGCCTGTAGACACTTAAGGTTAAGGTCTCAGAGACTCGCGCGCACCCCAGGTTATGGGATGTAACGTTCAGTATTTACAGTCGTTCACCTCTCCCAACTTCCTTGAAGTTGGATTAGGCAGCGATGCGATGGAGAGTGAGGTTAAAACGAAGCTTGGAAAGCAACAGGCCAGAACAAGCTTGCCCACTCATGACTTGAGCCCCTAACTACAAATGCTCAAGTATCAAACAATCGGCAATTCAGGCCAGCGTCACAATTAAGTGGACAGCTCAATCAGCGTTTTAGCAGCTGCACGAGCACGATCAAACATGGTCATGTCTCCCATGATTTGAGCACTGGAGAGCGCGCCATCTAGCAACAGCAACAGAGTCTGAGCAAAAGCATCGGGAGTCGGATGGTTCATCTCCTTCGCCAAACGCTCAAAAATGCTCAGGAGCTGCTTCTTATGCTGGGCTGCTGCCTGGTGAATGGGATGGGAGAGTTGACGAAACTCCGAAGCAGCATGGTTAAACGCACAGCCTGTGAAAGAGCCGTCGCTATGGTTGTGAGTGTCTTCACCGACATATTCAGCAACGAAATCGAACATCGCCAAGATGCGCTCACCTGGAGAAGTTCCAGCATTCGCTAGAGCTATGTCTAATCCTTCAAACAAGTTCTTATTCTTCCGCTCAAGAACAGCGAGAACGAGATCGTTCTTGCTCTTGAAGTTGTTGTACAAGGTCATGCTAGCAATGCCTGCTTCCTGGGTGATTTGATTGATCCCCGTAGCGGCGAAGCCATTTTGGACGAACAGCATTTCAGCTGTGTCCAGAACTAAGTTGCGTTTGGATGCTCTAGCCATAGTATTTCAAGATGCCAGTAAGCTGCTTAACCCATGTTATCGACAGCGGTTTGATTCTAGACCACTTTATGTAGCAAGAGCCACAGAAATCCCAACAAAAACATGCTGATTTCACATAATGTACAAAAGCACACTGTGAAAAGTGGCCCTGCTGACGAAAGCAGGTATATCTAGTTTTAGCCATCTAAACCTACAACCGTACGTTCTGGCAATGATTAATTAAATAGATCGACCTAGAGGCGAGTATAAAATCTTTCATATTCGCGCAAAAAGCCAAGAAAATGGCTTAAATCGATATAATTCAACCGGCAAATATTATAGCTTTAGGGTCATGTCAGATTTCGAAAATGTTTCTGTAGTTAAGGCCGCTAATATTTATTTTGACGGCAAAGTTACGAGCCGTACGATCAAGTTTTCCGACGGCACTCACAAAACGCTTGGCATCATGATGCCGGGAGACTACGAGTTCAACACCAGTGAAGCCGAATTGATGGAAATCCTTGCTGGGAGCGTGAAAATCCAACTTGCCGGCCAGGCTGACTGGCAAAGCATCGCAGCGGGTAGTGAGTTTAAGGTTGAGGGTAATTCAAGTTTTAAGATTCAAGTAGAGACAGTCACGGACTATTGCTGTTCCTATCTTTAATTAAAGTTCTTAGCTTGGTTCAGGTTCAGGGAAAGAACGCATTGACTTTCGTCCTACGTAGGCGAAGTAGCATTTAAAATTTCCCAAAAACCAACAAAACTAACATAGCTAACTCCCTAAATTTACCGCTCGTCAAATAATTTTAATTCATAAAAGAGAGACCAGTTTACTTATCTTTGCCGTCGCTGCCATTGCCCACCGCTACAATCCATGACATCTTTTTTTCGTCCCGGCATTGATGCATTAGTCGGTTACAAACCCGGCGAACAGCCTAAGCCGGGGCAGCTCATTATCAAGCTGAATACCAACGAAAATCCTTATTCCCCATCGCCCCAGGCGATTGCAGCGCTTTCCAACTTGGCTCCCGAAGCCCTACGACGCTATCCCGACCCCTACGCCACGCCCTTCCGCCAGGCCGTCAGTGATGTGTTGGACGTTCCTCCGAACTGGGTGCTGGTGGGCAATGGCAGTGATGACATCCTCAATATCATCATTCGCGCCTGTGCAGAGTCAGGCCGCCCGGTGGTCTATCCCAGTCCAACCTACGTTCTCTACCGCACCCTCTCCCAACTGCAACTGGCAGAGACAGTGGAAATTCCCTATGGCCCAGAATTTCAGCTGCCCTTAGATGCCATGATTGCCGCCCAGGGAGCCGTAACCTTTATCGCTACGCCCAATAGCCCTTCGGGCCATCGCGTTCCCATCGAAGATCTTCGCCAGTTGGCAACCCAACTGGAGGGTCTGCTAGTGATTGACGAAGCCTATGCTGACTTTGCTGAGGATACAGCTGTGGCCTTGGCTCAGGAGTTCGACAATGTGGTGATTAGCCGAACGCTATCCAAAGGCTACGGCCTGGCAGGGTTGCGGTTGGGCTTTGCCATTGCCAATCCCGCCTTGTTGGCTGGGCTGTACAAGGTGCGGGATAGCTACAGCGTGGATGCAGTGGCGATCGCAGTAGGTGCTGCAGCTTTACGCGACCAAGTCTACAAGGATGACTGCATTGCCAAGGTGAAGCGCGATCGCCAGCTCCTCGCCCAAGCTCTCAAAGACCTCCACTTCCAGGTCTGGCCCTCGGAAACCAACTTCCTGTTGACGCAACCTAAGGGGGGAGACGCAGAAGCCCTCTACCTAGGCCTGAAGCAGCAGAACATCCTGGTGCGCTACTTCAAGCAACCCGGCCTCGATGACAAGCTCCGCATCACCGTGGGCACGCCAGAACAAAACGAAGCGCTGATCGCAGCACTCAAGACCCTGACCTAGGCAAGAGCTGATTTCATTGCCAAGACTTTATTCTTCGTTACATTGGAGTGAGATCCTCTCGGCCCCTCGCTGGGCAATTGTCATGACTGCTTCGCTCCCCATTTCCGATCCCGCTCTGCATTCCTCAGAAGCAGATTATCCTGAGCCGCCCGAGGTATTGGATGCCCCCATCGTTTTTTTTGATGGGGAATGCGTTATGTGCAATACCTTTTTGGATCTGATGATGGCGATCGACCAGCCCATGACGCTCAAGGTGGCACCGCTTCAGGGGAAGACTGCTGAGCAATATTTGCCTCCCTTGGCCACAGACCCAGAGGATTGGTCCATTTATCTGCTAGATGAAACTGGGTTGTATAGCCAATCTGATGCAGTCATTCGGATTGCTCAACGACTCGGTGGCGTTTGGGCAATGGCAGCGGCAGCAGGCATTTTTCCCAAGTTTATTCGGGATGGCGTTTATCGGGCGATCGCCCAAAACCGATATCGCATGTTTGGTAAACGTGAATGCCGTCTACCCACCGCAGAAGATCAAGCCCGTTTTCTTCCCTAGTAAGCCTTCTTATCCAAAACCCAAATCAATAAAAAGCGAGGCTAAATAATAGCCTCGCTTCTCTAAACAATATTACATTCGTCAGCCTGCTTCCACGACAATCTCAACATAAGGAATGAGACTTACAGATAGCAGACACCAACGGGCATTCAATCCGTCCTCACGGACCTTTAAAAGCCAATCCCGTTGAAGTTTTAAACTCGCTTGCTAGAGAGCACTTTAATCTTGTTGATTAGCGTGCTTTTCAAGGTTTCATAATCCGTTGCTGTACCGGATGAAGGCTTGGGAAAGAAATCTAATGCGCCAGCCTGCATCAGATTAAAAATGTTATCAACCTCAGTGGGTCCAACCATATTGCTCACCACCAAAATGGGGCGAGGAAACTTGGTCATCACTTGCTGAGTGAACTCTAAGCCA
>CALLPZ010000574.1 GCA_938015405.1 uncultured Pseudanabaenaceae cyanobacterium | reverse complement strand
CAGAGTCAGGAGACCCTGGCGCAATTGCTCAAGCAGAATGAGGAGGCGATCGCGGCGGCCCAGGACCAGCTAGAACGCGACTCCAGCAGCCTCACCCAGCTGATTCAGCAAAAACTCGCTGAGCGCGCTGCCCAAAGCTCTGGCCTGGTGGGCATTGGCAGTGGCCCCTTCCGCTTGCCTGCTGTGGGGCCGGTGAGCAGTTTGTTTGGCTGGCGGACTCATCCGGTGTTGGGGACGCAGCGATTCCATGGGGGGATTGATTTTGCGATCGACTACGATACGCCGGTCACTGCAACTGGGGGTGGCACGGTGATCTATGCCGATTGGTACGGTGGCTATGGCTACGCGGTGATCATCGACCATGGTGGTGGTGTGACGAGCCTCTATGGTCATAACAATGAGGTGAAGGTTTACGAGGGGCAGCCGGTTAAGGCAGGGCAGGTCGTTGCACTGTCAGGTTCGACCGGGCTTTCGACTGGGCCGCACTTGCATTTTGAAGTGCGTGAGAACGGTGAACCTGTGGACCCCCAGGGGTATTTGTAATCTTTGGAGCGTTGGCTGGAGCTTTGGCTAAAGGAGATTGAGAAACTGTAATTCAGGATTGTAGTTTCTATGAGAATAGCTGCGCTCGTACAGCAGAAGCTTGCAGTGCTGTACAAACTGGCTATCGTATCGGCGGCGCTGCTAGAGGAGGCGTCACAGCATATGGTGAATGAATTGAAGGCAAAAGCTGAGATCTGGCTTTCTTCGCTCTGTATGTTGACGGTTTATTGTTAGAGCATTTTCGACAGGAATTGGTCTTTATTTTTATGATGGTTAAATCTATCTAACCGTATCAATGTGGATATGACAGACTACTTCCCTCTGATCGCTAAAGCTGAAGTAATCCTGGCTCAACAGTTCGGATGCGAAGTGGCCATAAAAACTGTTGAGCAGATGTCTCAAGAGGGCCGTTGGAATTTGCTCTTGAGGTGCTACCTCAATCCTGAGAATCATCCAATTCAGAGCGTCATTCTTAAGAAAGTAGAGGTTTCTGGAGATTCCAAAAATGAAGCCATGGGCTTCGATCAAATAAGATTTTACAGAGATTGGGTTGGAACATCCTTGCTGAATGAGCCTGAATTTGATCAGGCTAATGCTCCGTTATGCTGGGGAGGGGATCGAGCATTGGGCTTTTTCCTTTTGGAAGATATTCCACATCACTCTACTTTGGTCGAACCCTTGTTGGGGAGTGATGCTGCGTCTGCCAAATTGCGACTGCTAAACTACGCTTCTCAATTGGGCAAGATGCATTGTAGTGCCAAAGGACAGTTGAGCCGGTTTGAGCAACTTTTTGAAAAATTAGCCTGACTAGTTATGCATCAACACTACAGCCACCGGAGGCCATCCTAGAAACACTAAATTGCTGGCTAGAGCAACTCAATATCGAAGTTGAATCTGGTTTTTAACAAGAGATTGTTGTGATTTTAGAAGCTT
Source organism: uncultured Pseudanabaenaceae cyanobacterium (assembly GCA_938015405.1). Taxonomy (GTDB): domain Bacteria; phylum Cyanobacteriota; class Cyanobacteriia; order PCC-9006; family JAAUQQ01; genus JAAUQQ01. The sequence goes on along the minus strand of CALLPZ010000574.1, from coordinate 6,376 downwards.
TCCAGCATCGCAGCTATCCTTGGACTTACATTCATGGAGATGCTTGTCCAGATAATATTCTCTGTACTGAAGATGGTGTTCGAATAATTGATTTTGAATTTGGTCATTTTGGCAATGCATTTTTAGATGCTGCCAATGCTCGCATGTTATTTCCAAGCTGTTGGTGTGCCAATAAAATTTCTAAATTCATCGTTGATGAGATAGAAAGGTCCTACCGGCTTGAGATCGTCAAGGGTTTTCCTGAATTAGCAGATGATGCGCAGTTTGAAATAGGGCTTGTGTCTGCCTGTGCCTTTTGGGCATTGAGTAGCCTGTTTCGGCATTTGGATAATGCGTTAAATCAGGAGAAAGACTATGGACCTTTAGGAGTCGAAACGGTTCGACAACATGTAATCAGTAGACTGGAAGCATTTGTGGATATTGCTCTGATGGATCATCCGCTGCCAGCAATGCGGGGCACATTGTCCCGATTGCAGGATGTATTGATAGATCGATGGTCAGACACGCCGATGATGCCTGTATACCCTGCTTTTCGAAAACTCTGAAGTTTTGCCAAGCGCTGAATTGCTGAATCTCATGCGTCAATTCCTCCTCTGATCCAGTCACTTTTATGATTTGTGCTATTGCAGAAGATTAGAAAATTTTCAGACTCCTCTCACCTAACCCCCAAGACAGTCGGTTAGTTTCAGTAACAGTGATGTCAAAGCTTATCGATGCCTTTGTGCTATGAGTAATCACGCGTTGGAAACTCGTCTGCTCAATTGACTTGAGAGCTGCTCATTGCAATGCCTATCATGGCAAATTTGTCGACGGATTAATCCACTTCACCCTCCTGTGATGGTATCAGAATGAACCTTTCTGCTTCTTCTCCTGTCATCTTGGCCGAGCCCATTGCTCCGTCCACGCGACTCAATAATTTAATCCGAACTATTGAGCAAGATAATCATTGCTCTCCACAACGTATTCGACAACACATTTTAGATGCGGGTCTTTCTGCTCAAGATCTGCAAGCTTGGAGTGATTTTAAACATGCAACTATTCATAGCTATGGCCGAAAAGCAGTGTATGAGAGTCGCTACTTAGAAGTCATGGTCATGTCCTGGGACCCAGGCGATTTCAGTGCAATCCATGATCATGGCCATGCTCAATGGGGTGCAGTGCAATGCTTTGGTGAGGCCGAACATAGCATTTATGTTTTGGATGGCGATGTTTTACGCACTGTGGCGATTGAGCCTTGCCATGCCAATGCAGTGCATGCGGTCAATCCAGAATTGATTCATCAAATGGGGAACCCAGGAGAGAGCTCGTTCCTCAGCCTCCACATTTATGGACGACAAGAGCCTGCTGATTTCATTACGGGCGATGCTCAAATTTTTGAGCTCTTCGAAGGCTGTAAGCAACTCACCAATGGTGGTGCTTTCTTCTGCTTGCCTGAGGAGCAAATTGTGGGACGGCGTTCTGGGCTGCGTGGCGATCGCGCCACGACCCTTCGCCATCATCATCAGCTGCGCGATCGCATGCAACGCATCCTTGCAGAACAGGAAAAAGATGGACAGCCTGGCCAATCGGCTCTGAAAACCAAGCTAGATCAGTTGCAAATCCAGATCAATTTTCTCAGCTCTTATTAATCTAAAATTTCAAAACTCTGATCTGTATCCCATTAGCCCCTATGCCTCAGCCTTTCCAAGATGCCAGCCCTGTTCAGGTGCTCTTTCTCAACTGCACTGTCAAGGGCTCGCCCGAGGTCAGCCATGCAGAAGCCCTATGGGACAAGGCTAAAGCGGCTTACCATGCGCTGGGTTGCAAGACGATGCAGCTGCGCACTGTGGACTTGGCGATCGCCCCAGGCTATGGCTCCGATCTGGCCCGAGGAGATAGCTTTCCCCAGGTTGTGGCCCAGCTCAAACAGGCAAGCATTGTGATTCTGGGTATCACCATCCGCCGTGGCCAAGCCTCGTCGGAAAGCCAGAAGCTGCTGGAACGGTTGGCGAGCTTGGAAACTGAGCAATGCGATCCAGCGACTGGGCAACCGTTGTTATATAACAAGGTTTGTGGCCTGTTGCTGCTAGACCAGACTGGCGATGGCCGCAGCACTGCAGCGCCCGTTTGCTATGCCCTCAGCCAATTGGGTTGCGTCAATGCGCCTGGCAATGCGGTGGTTTGGTCGGGTGAGACGGAGGCAGATACCTATTACTTAGCGGTTGAGAAAGGACGCTCGGCCCAGGTTCGCCGAGATATTCAGGTCATGGTGGAAAACAGCGCGGCGATCGCCAAGCTCCTCCAGCAAGCTCCCCTGCAGACTAATTTGAAAGCGATCGCCCAAACCACAAGTGCAGCAGCGGCAGCGGTGACGCCACCCAGCAAGCTGATGTATCCCAGAGCGATTGGTATTAGCGCTAAGCCTTGTGCAACTCTCCATCCCGATGCTGATTCGGGTCTCTACTATCGCGATGTCGCCACTCGCCGCATTTGGACCATCATGGAGGCAGGCATCAAGCGTGGCTATGTCATCAAGATGATGGATGTAGAAGAGCGAGTTTTCCAGGTCACTCACCAGCGTGATCCGAAGCGAGGCTTTATTTATAAAATCTACCCAGGCCTACTCAATTTCCGCCTTGGCTTTACCCCCTATGAAAAAGCCTATGAAAAGGCCCAGCGAAAGGGAGAAAAGCTGGAAGTTATGCATCAGTATAAGATGCCTGTCCCGATAGACTATGGCATCTTCAAAAATACTGCTGATATTCCCTTACAAGCGCTGCGATATCCCATCGTTGCCAAACCTAACTATGGCTCGCTCAGCCAGAATGTCTTCACGAATTTGCAGAATCCGGAACAGCTCCAGCAGGCAGCCCATGTGATTGAACTAACGGGTCAAACTATCAAGCTGGAATCACACATCTCTGGTCGAGATTATCGTGTTCTTATTGTGGATGGCCAATATGCTGGCACCGTCGAACGCCGCCCAGCTAACCTCACGGGGGATGGTCAACATACTTTGCTAGAGCTCTTCCATCAGCGCAACCAAGAGCCGGGTCGTGGCCCCCGCTACGAGGCTCACACCACCTTGCATAAGCTCGTCTTTGACCAAACCAGTCGTCAACAACTGGCTAAGTTTGGCTATAGCCTCGACACCGTGCTCAAGCCTGGTGAGGTCTTTCCCTTGCAAACCAAGATTCCGGCCTCCCTCGGTGCTGACTACATTGATGTCACTGAGCAGGTCCATGGCAGCATCGTGCAAAGCTGTATTGCCTGTGCCAAGCACTTTGCGAGCTTAACCGTTGGCTTTGACCTGATTACGACCGATCCTTCGCGACCGTTGGCTGAAACAGGTGGTGCTTTCAATGAATACAACTTCTTGCCCTATGTGGATGTCCACGAACATTGCAATGTGGGAAAGAAACAGCCAGTCACTCAATTGATTTGGGATTATATTGATCGTAATCAAAAGCGACTACTGACTCCCGAGTTTAAGCCCTTTTAGTTGCTGTATTTGATGTGAGATTTTCTCTCTCTGTGGCGTGATTCCAATAGCTATAAAATTCCCTCTCCCCCCAACCCCTATCCCACAATTGGGATAGGGGAGACATAGCCTAAAGTGATTTCTCACAAAGAAGATACCAACGCAAATTCTCCTCTCGGGTGGGAGTCAGGGGGGATAGACATTTCTAGAAATCGCCTAAAACAGGGCTTTGTGTTCGATTCCCCTTACCCCTGCAGGCTGGGGATGAGGTCCAGCTATGGTCGAGCTCACGTCCTGTTTAAGCGATCGCCTTCTACCACCACTTCATTTAGAAATTCCGTCACATCATCCTGACTGGACTGGTTATTGCACAAGATCAACCGGAAGAACGTATCTCCATCGATCTGGGCATAGTTCACCATGGCCTTGCCCGACTCCATCAGGTTTTGGCGAATGCGGAGCGTCAGATGATTCCGCTCTTCCTGGGAAAGATCCGCCCCAGCGGGGACATATTGAAAACAGACATTTAATGAATAGCGCTGTGTCACCATCACCAGATTGGGATGCCCATTAATGAACGCTTCCGCATGGGCGGCGAGGTCAAAGTAATGGTCAATCCGCTCCGCCCAGCCGCGATCTCCCAAATGCTTCCAGGTCAGCCACAGCTTCACCGCATCCACCCGGCGGCCACAATGCATTGTGCTGGGGCCTAAATCAATTGGGTCTGCCTCAGACTCGTGGAAGATATAGCCTGTGTCATCTGCCGAAAAGGTACTCAGCATCATGCCCCGCTGCTTGACCAGCAGCATCGAGCACATTAACGTCATACCCATCATTTTGTGAGCATCCCAGACCACGGAATCGGCCAGCTCTACGCCTTCCATCAGGTGACGATGCTTGGGGCTCAGCAAAACGCTCGCTCCCCAAGCCCCATCCACGTGGAACCACAGATCTTCTGCCTGGGCAATGGCTGCGATCGCGCCAAAGGGGTCATAGGCACCTCGCACCGTCGTCCCTGCTGTCCCTGCCACAAAGAAGGGCTTGCACCCCTGGGCTTTGGCTTCCGTGACGAGCCGTTGTAATTCACTGGCTTGCAGCCTGCCGTTCTCATCCACCGGCACCTTCCAAAGGTTGTCCGTGCCTAGGCCAAGGAGGTGAGCGGCCTTGGCAAAGGAGTAGTGGGAGTCAGCAGAGACAAAGGCAATCAGGCGAGGACCCTGTTGGAGGCCAGTTTTTCGTAGCTCAGGACAGGCACGCTGGCGGGCGATCGCCAGGGCCATCAAGTTGCCGTTACTGCCTCCGCTCGTAAACTGTCCCTCAGGATTCTCAAACCCCACCAGGTTGGCCATCTTGGCAATCAGCGTCTTTTCAATCAGCGTGGCAATCGGCGCAACCTCATGGGTATACATCGACGTATTGGTCGCGCTGGTCAGCATATCTCCCATAAAGCAGGTCGGGTCAAAGCCGCCCCAGAGCTGATTGAAGTAGCTGGGATGAGCCGTTTTGACTGCGTACTGGAGATAGTCCTGAATGGAAGTCTGAAGTTTCGCTAGGGACTCTCCTTGCTCTGGTAGCGCTAGCCCAAGCTGATCTTTCAGCTGGTTCGGGGTCAGGCTGGGCGTAATGGCTTTCTTGTTAGCTGTGTCTGCAAAAAACCGTTCGATCTGCTGAAGCAGTACCTCGTAATCTGCCGCCTTAAACGTTGAAGAGTTGGACATGGGAGTGGGCAATGATCCTGAGCGTTTGTCTTGCAGTACTGGTCTGTATTCCTGGCATCTAGCCTATGGACTGGCAGTACTGAAATTATGAGGCTTTATTCTGAGAGGCGACTTAGAAAACCAGCTTCCAGCATTAATTGGCGGAGGCCGTACTGTCGGTGTCATTCATCATGTCGAGATTATTAGGGGCGACTTTCATCTTCTGTAGGGTTGTGATTACAACACCAACCATGATGATGAAAAAGGCTGCGATCTGAATGCTGGAAGGCCGTTCGCCATTGAGTAGATAAGCATAGCTCACACCAAATACAGGCGAGAGAACGGTTAGGCGTCCTACGGTGCGAGAATCCAGCTTATTCAGGGAGGCATACCAGAGGTACTGGGCGAAGACGATGACGATCAGCGCATAGACGGCCATAAAAATCCAGAGCTGCCCTGCAAAGGCATCCCCGAAGTGATCGGGGCCAAATAACCGCATGGCGATAATGAAGAAGATCACCGATGACAGCAAGTTGCGGAAAAAGACAATCAAGCCCACAGCAGCGACTTTGGACAGCAGCAACTTACTCAAGAGGGCCGACACTGCAAACACGATTGTGGAGCCGAGAATGAATAGGTCTCCACGATTGATCTGGAAATTGTTTGTTTTTAAGACAATGGCCAGAATGCCAAAGGTAATGAGTGAGAAGCCAAACCATTCCCATGCTGTGATCTTCTTCTTGAGTACGATCGCGCCGATCAGGGCATAGAGTACCGGGCCAAAGCGGCCTAACAACACCGCATTGGTGACAGAGGTCTCCTGTAACCCGAGAAAAATAAGTGTGGATAGGGCTGTCGCGAGGATGCCATTGACGGCCAATCCCAGGATACTTTTGGGGCTTAACGCCTTGAGTTCATCGATGATATTGCCCAGGCCAAACCAAGCCGCCACAACCATGGCAGCGCACATGTTGCCCACGAAGAGGATATTGCAAAAGGAGATGGAGTCTGCGATGCCCCCACTCAGATCCGGCCCCTGGGTGATTAGAAATGCAATTAAGGAGGGGCGAGAGGCGGCCAAGGCTCGGGAAGCAATCAGCATTGCCTTGGGCCTGAGCTGGCTAGCTGGGGTTGAGAGCATCGTGGATGGATGACAAAGTGAGAGTCAGTGCCGCAATTGTAGGCTGTATCGCTACCCCTGAGCGGTCTTGGCTAGTCG
>CALLPZ010000573.1 GCA_938015405.1 uncultured Pseudanabaenaceae cyanobacterium | reverse complement strand
CGCTGACCATTGATGAACAGGCGCACCCCATCGTCAGACGTGGTGTAGAACGTGTATTCCTCGCTGTAGCGCGGCTGAACCTGGCCAGTCCAGCGAACTGAGAAGGTATCGTTGCCGATGCTGCTCGCCGGAGAACCACTGCCCCAGTCAAAATTGACTTGATCGTCGGTGCGGGTCAGCTTCAGGTTGGTGAAGTTAATGTTGTCAAAATACTCCCCCTTAAGGCCATTGCTCTCGCCGCTGGGGGCATCATTGTCAATGATATTGAGCAGGGCCGTGCGCCTTGTTCCCAGGGTGGCATTGGTTGGAGCCAGGATTGTGATGTTGAGGTTCTCCGTCGGCTCAGTCTGACTGTCGTCAGTGATGATGACTGGTATGCTGGCGCTGCTTTGGCCCGCATTGAAGGTGACGGTGCCATTACGAGCGACGTAGTCAGCACCACCTTGAGCGGTGCCATCAATCAGGCGATATTCCACTGTGGATGCTGCGGAGAGATCTCCGCTGCGGGTTAATGCCAAGCGAGTGGTGCCTACGTCTTCATTAGCCTGGTAGCGGTCTTGGCTCAGGATAATGCTGGGCTCATTGCCGCCAGTGGTTCCAGGAATTTCGATAATGCCCCGCAGGGTGGAACTGTTGAAGTTGTCGTCCCACTGGCCACCGAGATAGTTGAGCCAGCCATAGTCCTGGAAGCCTCCGGCATTGTTGGGTTCTCCTGGAGCCCAATTGGTGTAGGTCACAGCCTCGCCATTGGCCCATTCAAACTCACCTTCCTGATTGGCATCATTAATGCCAATCCAGAGGCCCTCAGTTTGACTGAAGTTGTCGCGCAGCCAGGTCTCCTCGGCGCGATCGTTGATGGTGACTAAATGCCCCCCCGCCTGCACGGCTTCGGCCTCAGCTTCTTCCCAGGTGAGGCTACCGCTCGTGAATTTGTAAGTGTTGCCCTGGTAAGTCTTGGTGCCACCTGGCTCGGTTGGTGGGTCATCTGGATCCACTTCGATAATGCCCCGCAGTACAGCGGTGTTGAAGTTATCGTCCCATTGGCCTTCGATGTAGTTGAGCCAGCCGTAATCCTGAGCACCTCCTGCATCATTCGGTTCGCCCGGAGCCCAATTGGTGTAAGTGACGGCTTCGCCGTTGGCCCATTCGAAGCTGCCTTCGTTGCCAGCATCATTGATGCCGATCCACAGGCCTTCGGTCCGACTGAAGGTGTCGCGTAGCCAGTTCTCTTCGGCGCGATCGTTGATGGTGACGAGGTGACCGCCTTTGCTAATGGCTTCGGCTTCGGCTTCCTGCCAGGTTTTACTGCTGCTGGTGAGGCTATATTCCTTGCCGTTGTAGGTGGCCAGGGTGCCTTGGTAGGTGGCCTGGGTTGCGCTGTCTAGGGCAAGGACTGCTTCGATCGCCCCCGTACTCACTTCCAAATCCCAGTCTCCCCCAGCTCCAGTGAGGTCATCGGAAGCAGCCACATCGGCCCCGGTGAGCTGGCTGAGCCTTGCCAAGAAGTCCTGGCCTTCGCTCCCTGCTACATTGCAGCCGTAGAGCAGGATGTCGGCATTGCCATTGAGGGCATGACTCCATTGGGCGATCGCAGTACTGTACTGACCCATCGAAGCGCTATCGAGGGAACCATTGCCCAGGTTCAAGCTGCCATCGCTGCCGTGGGAAATAATGTGCAGACTGCTGAGGCTCCCGGAGCGGTTCGCCAGAGCTTCTGTAATTTGGGCGACACCGTCGCGATGGCTATCGAGCACCAAAACATGATTGTTGCCCAGCCCAGCGATGAGCTGGTCTAGCTCTGGCACAGCAGCATCGACCACCACCAGCGAGCCCATGTCAGGGGCACTAGCCAGAGTTGGCGATTGGGGGGTGGGATTAATGCCGTTATGGTTACTCCCATAGGAATGAGTTGTGTCATCACCAAGCCCCACAGCATTGAGGGGAGCCTGGAGGCTTTCTGTCCAAGTCATGAGCTAAAACCCTGAGTGGTTTGAGCAGAAAGCACCCTTCACTTGACTCAAAAGAGCGATCGCAATGGAGTTTGCCAGATCCTGACGAAAGTTCCGAAATGCAACCCCCAGCATTACTTCTGGTAACGCTGTCTGGGCTCACCAAAGCTTGAAAAGCCAGCGTAAGCGTTCAGGCATAAAGTCTAGACAGGTCAATCTAGGGCTGTAAATGCCCTTTTTAAGTCTCAAAAAAGAAATACTGGCTTTTGAAAGATGATGAGATTAATTCGAGTCAAATTGGCAACGTTGAAGGTAATGGAGGTTTATTTTCTCTGAAAGTGGGAGAACCTTGGACGCTCGCAACTTATTCCTGGAGGCGATTCTGTTGGAATCCCTATTTGGAATAGGATACTGACTCTTTTCTTCTTTCTAGAGTCCAAAGCTATTTGAATGATGGTTAGTAAATTTAAAACTCAACGATCTGACAAAATTACTCAGATGCATAGGCCTGATTATTTGTGTAAAAGAAAACTTGTAGGAAATCGTGAATACTAATATAAGGTGCCGATAAAGACAGCTTTATAAGATTGCTAAGAATAACGAATGCATGAACTAATTCCGTTATTCGTAAAAATGACGAAAAATACTGCGGATCCCAAATTACTAATGTTGAGATGAGTTTGCTTGGCTTCTAGTTCTACGAATGCCAGTGCAAACAAAATGTTCGCCTGGGTTGAGAAAGTGGACTTCTCTTCGCAATCTTAGAGCCTGGCAAATTTGCATCAGATATAAGGCATGAGAAAGCCCCTCTCCTATGGACAAACCCCGTGCAGGGGGATTGCTCATGGGAAAGGGGCATTTGACTTTGCCAGTCAACCAAAGCATCAAGCTGCCAACTTGAATGCATGCCCTTATTAAAGCCGCTCTGGAAGGGAGCTTCAATGGCGGAACTACCCCTTTCCAAAAGCTGTGGAACTACGGCTATATATCGCCTTTTTCTCAGTGAGAATACTACGGAGACTTACGCAATAATGCGTACAACGGTGTATCATCCCACTCGCTATAGTAAAGCTTGCCTTCAAGCCCGCTGTTGAATGATGGCGGGAGTTTGGGGAAGGGCGTATCTATAGCATGACTGCTCTGTTCAGTTGACCCCATGGGCCAAGGGTTTTGGCAATCTGCTCCCCCGAAACAATGCCCAATTCATTGGGCTCGGGTGGATATGGTTTGGAATAGCCTCCGCTGCACAGTGCAGTTGGGGGTAGCTTTAGCCTGTTGGGGAATCGTGCTGGGACGACCGGCAGCGGCGCTGTTGGAAGAGTCGGAAGAGCCGGTTGGAGTCTCGATTCAGCAGGTCTGGGAGTTGGGGGAGGAAGAGGGAGGAGGGAAGGGCGATCGCTGCGATGACGATATCTGCGTTGGACCTGTCCTTGAACTGAATCATCAATGGTCTGAGCCTCTCTTGTTAGCGGCCCCAGAAAATCTTGACCCTGACTTGACCATACGCGGTCTACCATTCTTCTACTTTGATGCTGGCTTACTACCTCCCATAGATTTACCTCCCTCGGTGGATCGAGGCCCTAATCCTTTAATGCCACCGCCGCCCGCTCCCCCAGCTTCCGTGCCGGTATCCCCATCCCCCATCATTGACCTCCCTGTCACTGCACCGCCTGCTGTGGTCACGCCTGAACCTGTGCCAACCGATTCCCTGGCAGAGGAAGAGGTTTTGCCTACGGAGCTCGAAAAAAGCCCCGAAGCTGTGGCAGATTCCGAGCCACCTGAACTGAAAGAACCCAGAGAACCATTTTTCACCCTGGAAAATATACAGATCGATCTGGATGATGACTTCAGTAATTCTGGTCAAGGTAGCGGTATTTTCGAACCCGTATTTCAGGGCCGCCTACGGGATGGAACCCCAGTGCAATTTTCCACCGGCTTCAATGTTTTCGATGAACCCAACTTTGCCAAGTTGATCAATATTCCCCTGCGCTTTGGCTATGAGGAGACTATCGAAGGGATTCCCGTCGATATTGTGGGGGGAATTGACTTCTTCGATCGCCTGTCACCTGCCCCCAGTCTCTCAACAAAGGCCACCATTCCCTTGGGGCAAAAAGCAGTCTTGTCTTGGGCATTGGATTACGGTCCTTATAAATTCAATGTGGAGACCCTAGAAAATCAGATTAGTGCCTTTCGTTATGGGCCTAGCCTGTTTTGGCAAATTGATGAGCAAACGACGCTCTTTTCTAATGTCACCTGGGGTCGCTATAGCGATAGCAATCGAGAACAGCAATCCTTTAGTCGCCTGGAACGGCGCTTTGGTGAAGAGTTTGCATTGGCGGCCAACTTGTTTAACTGGCGCTATCGGCAAAATATCGGAGCAGCTAGTGGCTACTTCACACCTTCAGATTTCTTGGTTTATAGCTTTGAAGGTGCCTGGGAAAAGCCGATCTTTGATTTCCTGAAATGCCGTCTGGCTGCCAATGTGGGCCGTCAGCATGCGGGGGGGAGTTGGTCTCGTGCCTATGGTTACGATGCAGTCTGTACTGTCAGCCTCAATCGTGCCCTTGAATTTGATATCGGCTATGGCTTCAGCAATACCATCGATCGCGAGACCGGTGAGAGTGCGTCAAATAGCCGTGAGATTAGTAGCCAAGTCCGCATGAGATTTTAAAGATCTCGCAGCAGGAAAATGTCTGTGCGTGTTCTGACGGTTAATGATGCAGAAGCAACTACTGCTCGTCTCGTCCAGAATCATTGCTCCGTCAAGGATCTGAGCCTTCTTTCTGTAAGTTGAGACATTTTGCCCTGTCCTAGCTAGAAGCGCATTCTCTATGCTGAAGGCTCCATTGCAGGACCGAGCGACGAGATCGCTTCTACATTCGCCTTTCCGTTTTTCGGAAATGGCGCTCATTAAACCTGTAGCTTTCAATGTCGGACAAGCGAGGCGGTTACGACAGACCCTCGCAGTTTCGAACACCTTGGAACTTTGCCAAAGGTTCCGGTTGGGGATATACCCCAAGGCTGTTTCGAAGCGTCCACGATTTAAAACTTTGCCAGCCTAGCCAAATAGCATCGCCCAACGTTTGGGTTCTGGAGAGGAGAGTTCTTCTCCGAACTCAATCAAACGATGGGGATGCGTTGCCACTCACTTCACAACAGCAACTCAGGCATAAGCACCTACCATGGCTAATAAGACTTACGGCAACAGCGAAAACAACACCCTCGAAGGTGGTCTAAATGATGATTATCTCCATGGTCTAGAAGGCGATGACGTCATCATGGGCGGCGCGGGCAACGATACCATCTACGGCGGCAAAGGCGATGACGTCTGGATCGAAGGTGGCGATGGTGACGACATCATTGAAGGCGGCGCGGGCCAGGATGTGATTTCTGCTGATGCTGGCGATGACTGGGTCCATGGCGACTCCAGCGATGATACCGGCTGGGAGCTAGGTGCTGACGGCAAGATGGTCTACACCGGCGAAATTGACACAACGGGTGCGGGTTTTGCCTCTGAGACGGGTAGTGGCTCCGGCGATGGCTC
>CALLPZ010000572.1 GCA_938015405.1 uncultured Pseudanabaenaceae cyanobacterium | reverse complement strand
AGGGGAACCGAGCACAGCATTTCAACTCTCTATTCAAGCACTAGTGCTCAATTGTCCGCTTAGCCACGACTTAGATTTGTAACTTGTTTCCTGCCCAATCCATGGCAGCCACAGCAGCGCTCTTCTACACCTTCAGGTTGGGTAGTCGGAATGACCCCAAACTTCAACGCTCCAGTAAGCCCCAGCACTTCGATCCGCACAAGCGGTAGCCCCATAGATCGACCCAGCCCAGAAAAACGCAAAATATCCTAAAAACGCCTCACAGCTAAACTCATGAGCCGCCAGGTTGGGAGGGGTGATCCGTCAGGGGACGCCGTCGTCCCCTACGGTGGGGGTTTGGGGGCTAGCCCCCATGGCTGCTGGATTTGCCTCTTCAAAGCCAAGAACCGCAAGCCTAAGAATCATAGAAGCAAAACTGGCTAGGGAGGCCCCACTCCTGCCGAAGGATTCGGCCCTATTTTTCTACAACGGCATCTCCAAACCAACCGCCCAATCCGATCGCACCCTACCCCGACAAACCAACCCCACCAAAGCCCCACGAATCGAATCATGGCAATACTCCGCATCCGGATGAGCCTCCCCCCCAGGCCGCTGAAAAAACGGCCGCTCCCCATACAACTCCCCACAAACCACCGCCACCCGCCGCGCCAACTCAAACAAAACCTCATCCTCCCCCACCAACTCCCGCAAAATCCCCTCTAACGCCACCATCGGCGCATCAAAACTGCGACTCACCCGCAAATCCTCCCGCACCACCTGCTTCAACACCACCCGCAACGCCCCCGGCCCGTCCACCAAATGCTGATCCACAAACCCATCCAACACCGCCCGCGCCCGTAACGGCCTCGGCACCGCCGCATCCCCCCTTAACAACCCAGCCCCACCCGCCTTCCCGATCGCATCTGCCAGCGTAAACGGCCGCCCCCGCAACTCCCTCGGAGCCAACACCTCATCATCCCGCTCAGCCACAACCCACCCCCAAAAACGAACAGAACCAACCCACATCTACACAGCAATATCCCACAGCCCCACCCTAGGGACAGGGCAATAGGCAATAATAGAATGCCGCCAATCTATCCCCGTAGATCGCCTTGCCTGCACCAGCCAAACCCACCACAAACGCCTTCCCCAGCAAGCGCGATCGCCGCTGGTCCTTCTGGCCCGCCGTCCCCCTCTACCCCTACGGCACCCGCTGGACCCTACGCCAAGAAATCGTCAAAGACCAAATTTGGACCTTCGACCAAGTCCAGGGGATCCTCTACGTCATCGTCCCCGTCCGCATGACCGTCATCCGCCTCCAAGCCGGCGGCCTCCTAGTCTATGCACCCATCGCCCCAACCCCAGAATGCCTCAGTCAACTGCAAACGCTAATTGACCAGCATGGCCCGATCAAATACATCATCCTGCCCACCGTCTCAGCGATTGAACACAAAGTCCCCGCCGGTCCCTTTGCCCGCAAATTTCCCAACGCCCAAGTCTACGTCGCTCCCCATCAATGGAGCTTCCCCATCAACCTGCCCCTGAGCTGGCTGGGATTACCCAGCGATCGCACCCAACTCCTCCCTGCCAACAGAGCTGACACTCCCTTCGGCGACGAATTCGACTACAAAATCCTGGGCCCCGTAGACCTAAACGTCGGCCCCTTCGAAGAAGCCGTATTCTTCCACAAAGCCAGCCAAACCCTGCTGGTGACAGATAGCGTCATGTCGATCCCGGCGGAGCCCCCAGCCGTCATGGACCTCGATCCCTATCCCTTGTTATTTCACGCCCGCGATCGCGCCCAAGACCCCATCCTCGACACCCCAGCCAACCGCATCAAAGGCTGGCAACGGATCACCCTCTTCTCCTTCTACTTCCGCCCCAGTGCCCTAGCAGATGTGAACTGGGGCAAAGTTTTGAAAGATATCTCTATTGCCAGCGATCGCTCCAAGCGGGGCTACTTTGGCCTATTCCCCTTCGAATGGAAAAGCCACTGGCTGCAATCCTTCGAGACCCTGCGCAACGGGGGCAAACTCTTCGTCGCTCCTGTATTGCAAAAGCTAATTCTCAACCGCGACCCCAAACAAGTCCTCGCCTGGGCCGATCGCGTCGCCCAATGGAACTTCACCCAAATCATTCCGGCCCACTTTGACGCCCCAGTTGCCACCACACCTGAAGAATTCCGCCAAGCCTTTGAATTCCTGGAGCAGCGATCGACATTCCCAGAACAAGATTTGGCATTGATTAGCCAACTGGATGAATTACTGCAGGCTGTAACCCCACCGCCCCAAGCAGAACCATAACCTCCCAATTCAGAATTTCTCTCCCTGCGAACGGATTACTGTAGGAGCAACAGCTCCGAGATTAGACGCTGATGCAAAAGTTGGTTGATCAACTATCCACTCTTCCAGCAGAGCTATCGGGACCGTCAATCTGCACAGGTCGATTACAAATGAGGTTGTCTCCTCAACTTTTTGCAGCAGTCTGGCCATCCGGAGAGTTGACAGCTCAATTCATTGTTGGCACCCACCCAATTGCAGTCCGAAACAGGCCTACAACTCAAGCCAGGCATCGCAAAATTGATATCTCAATCTAAGCCCCATAAGTCAGGAAAACTTAACCGCTCTAAGCCATGCCAGTAAAGAACCGTAAAACTTTTAAAGTCTCCCGAGATCTCCTTTTCAGCCTGGGAAATATAAATCTGAATCACTGGTCGAACCGTCATTCCGAAGAAGCCCATGCTCACCCTCAAACAACTCCGTCGCCCCGCCTATACCTGGACTGCTCCCAAGCCTAAACATGTTGTTCAGGCGATCGCCCTCACCGCCTTAGCCGCCCTAGTGATCCCCAACGTCACTTCCCTCATCAGCCACCAGATCCGCATCGAAGCTGCAGGTGGAACCTCCTGCCTGCGCGTCTCTGCAGATCGCAAAAGCCAAGTTCGAAAATATGGTGCTGACTGCAACCCCTAAGCTCGGAAGCGTGTAGTGAAATCGCCTCTGCTCCTCATCGGCTGATGCCTGGGGAGCAGTGATGCCATCCGCACAGTCATCTTTGAACTCAGCAAGTAGGCTCGGAGATGAGGCCTTCCACAAGGATTAAAGAGCACACAATCTATTTTCTGTGTTCTCTAATCCTTGTGACCCAATCACCGAATGCATAGAATTTTATTCTCAACCAATTAGGAGAATGTCAGGACAGCAAGCGAGAAACATTGGTATTTGGGAGAAATCACACGTTCTAAGCACTGTAAAACAGAAAATACAGAATTTACTTAGATTTAAGCTGATTGATTCTTAACCCAAGAGCTAGTATCTCGTGATCTAGAATGACCGTGTCTCCCGAGTCGGCCTAAAAGGTATGAGCAAGATTTAATCCCTCTTGTACCCCGCGATTGTCGTGGGTAAAATGTCATGCCCCAAACCTCCACCCACGCTAGCCACTCCCATTCGAGCACAACTCCTAAAGCCACAAGCCCTACGAAAGCTGCCATCCCCAAGTTTGAAGAACTTTATATTTTTGGAGATAGTCTCTCCGATCCCGGCAACTTATTTGCGCTATCCGGCAACACGTTCCCACCGCCACCCTATTTCGAAGGACGGTTTAGCAACGGTCCCCTCTGGAGCGATCGCCTAGGGGAGGGATTAGGCCTAACTCCAGCCACCATTGCCCAGGCGCTCAACGATCCGCTCAGCACCACCCAAGGCGTCAACTTCGCGATCGCAGGTGCCAATAGCGACGATACCAACTCCAACGACAGCAGCCCCCTCACGCCCCCTAATACCCCCCCCATGCCAGGCCTTGCCAGCCAGCTAATGGGATACCAAACTCTGGTCAGTAGGCTAGGGGCGAGTGCCTTAGATAACCCACTCCACACGCTGTGGATCGGAGCCAATGATTATCTTGGGGGTGGCCAAACCAATCCTCAAATCGTGCTGAAGAATATCAGCGCAGCGCTCAACCAGCTTTATGAGAGTGGAGCTAGAACCTTCCTCGTAGGCAACTTGCCCCCCCTCGGCGAAACGCCCATCGGTAAAGCATTAGCATCCGAAGCTTTAAATGCCCTCAGTGCAGCCCATAACAAGGGACTCGAAGCATTATTGAATCAGTTTGAACTGACAAAGCCCGATGCCGATTTCAACTTGTTTGACACCAATAAAGTATTTACTGAACTTCAAGCAGACCCCGGTGCATTTGGCTTTACGACAACGGGGGGATGTTTTAGCCTCAGCGACCTAGCGACCAATCCACCTGTCCCCAGTATTGTTCAAGCCTGTGGTGAAACCTCACTCTTTTGGGACGACTTGCATCCCACGACCAAAGCCCATGAGTTCTTAGCCAAGGAAGCATTACTGACCTTGGCCGTTGACCTTGCCCCCAGCAAGCCCAGCATTGCTCTAGAGAAATACATTAATGGTGTAAAAGCCGATACGCCTGATGCTGCGATCGCGATCGCTCCCGGCGATGCTATTACAACTCAGTTTGAAGTCACCAATAGTGGCAATACCCTGTTCCAGGCAGCAGACATCACCATCACTGATGCCCAAGTCAAACATATCCACCTATCTGCTGAAAGTGATATTGGCAGCGACGGTATCCTCTCCCCTGGCGAAACCTGGATCTATACTGCCTCAGCCCTAGCTGAAGATCTCTCACGCTCCATCAACTTTGAAACGGATGCTGCCAGCAATTCCCTTCAAGCTGGCGACTCGATTGATGATGAGTATGGGGCATTGGGGCTCAACATCTCGACGCCCGACCATGACTTCGGGGCAATGATTTTTGATAGCGCCAATCCCACGGGGGGCGACTACGACCTCAGAACACCGCGCTCATCCGGGAGTGGCTCCAGCTCATCCATAGGCATCGGCAATACCCAGCCCCAGGGCAATGTCTTGATTATTTCGGAAGATGGAGACTCAGCCGATCCCGATGACAACGCCACGGGGGGAACCCTACGGTTTAAGTGGGATAACTCGGTCCGACTTACGGGCCTAGATCTATTAGATATTGACCTCCAGGAACAGACCGTCACCGTCGAAACGTCCCAGGGCAATATCCCCGTCCAAAGCTATACGGCTCAAAACCTCGGGGACAACAGCCACCAAACCGTTGAACTCAATGGTGAACTTGCCGATCAGCTCGACCTCAATCTGGTTCATAGCGGTGCGGTAACGGGTGTTTCCTATCTGGAAATTGCCCACAACATCGCCACTGTCTCAGTCAAAACGGGTGATACAACGATTACGGCTTCAGACTCCGCCCATTACACCAATTTCCTCGCTGGGGCTGGTACTTCTAGCCTGTTAGAAAAGCAGCTCGGAGAGGTCTATGACAATACGGTTCAATTTGGCGGAGCTGCGGGATTAAGTGAGGCGATCGCGGCTGGCTACAGACCCTTTACACCAGAGTTTAAAGGCCATGGTATCCATCTCTTTGATCGCAGCCAATTTGGTGGGCTCCTC
>CALLPZ010000571.1 GCA_938015405.1 uncultured Pseudanabaenaceae cyanobacterium | reverse complement strand
CACGTCGCCTATCCCCGCAGTCGCGACGGCAGCGCCCATGACCCCAATGCCCCGGACTGGGCCTTAGAAGATATTGGCTTCACCTTAGAACCCGGCCAACGCCTCGGCCTGGTGGGCGAATCAGGATGCGGCAAAAGCACGCTGGGGCGCACGATTCTCAAACTTCTCCCTGAGGGCAGCCGCGTGGAGGGCAAGCTCCAAGTTGCGGACTATTCCATCCCCACCTTGAATGACAAGCTGCTGCGTAAGTTTCGCGGCGAGGCAGTGGGCCTAATTTTCCAGGACCCCATGACCCGCTTGGATCCGCTGATGACCATCGGCGACCACTGCGTTGAGACATTGCTGTCCCATCGCCCCGAAATGACAAAGCGCCAGGCAAAGGAGCGCTCCCTAGAATGCCTCGCAGCAGTCAATATCCCCGCCAATCGCTGGAAGCAATACCCTCACGAATTTAGCGGCGGTATGCGCCAAAGGGTTGCGATCGCCCTAGCCCTCCTGCTCAACCCCAAACTGATCGTCGCCGACGAACCCACCACTAGCCTCGACGTCACCGTCTCTGCCCAAATCCTCGACGAACTCACCCGCCTCTGCACCGAGCGCAATATGGGGTTGGTGATGATTTCCCATGACTTGGCGCTGGTGGGGGAATACTGCGATCGCATCGCCGTCATGTACCAGGGCAAGCTGGTTGAACTGGGCGAAACTGACAGCCTCATCTCCAACCCTCAACACCCCTACACCCAGTCCCTACTCAACTCGGCCCTACTCCTGCAAAAAAACGCCGTCAAAGAAGATGACAGCGTGAAAGGCAATGCAGACCCCATCCTGCGCCTCGACACCGTCAAGCAACATTTCACCCTAGGCAGCAATCCCCTCGAAAAGCTGTTTGGCAAAGGTAAAGACAACAGCATTAAAGCCGTTGATGGCATCACGTTTGATATACAACCGGGCGAAACCGTGGGTCTCGTCGGAGAATCAGGCTGCGGCAAAAGCACCCTCTCCCGCACCATCCTGCAACTGCTCAAGCCCACCTCGGGCCGAGTCGAATTCCTGGGCGAAAACATTGCGGCCCTGTCCAAGCCCGCCATGCGCAAACGGCGACGGGATATCCAAATGATCTTCCAAGATCCCAACGCCTGCCTCAACCCGCTGATGAGCATCGGCCAGAGCATCGCCGACCCCTTGCTAATCCATAAGCTGGCAGCCAGCCCTGCCGAAGCGAAGCAAAAGGTCGCCATGATGATGGAGCGGGTGGGGTTAACCCCGCCAGAGAACTTTGCAGATCGCTTTCCCAATCAGCTCTCGGGGGGGCAGCAGCAGCGTGTGGCCATCGCCCGCGCCCTGATCACCCGCCCCAAGCTCGTCATCTGCGACGAGCCCGTGAGTATGCTCGACGCCACAGTCCAAGCCCAAGTGCTGGAGCTGATGCTGGAGCTGAAGCGAGAGTTTGAGCTGACCTATTTATTTATTACCCATGACCTCTGGGTAGCACGATTCTTTTGCGATCGCATCGCCGTCATGAATGGTGGAAAAATCGTCGAGATTGGCCCAACCCAACGCCTCTTCGAGGCACCAGAACACCCTTATACCCAGAAGCTTTTAGGCGCAGCGCCACTCTTAGCGAAGCAAGCCTAAACCCGTGCAATTAAGTTGCAAAAACAACAAAGCATGTATTACTCAGCACAGTCGCTGTCTTGAAACCACAACAGCCGCTTAAGATTTCTGGCTCAAACCACACGAATTTGCCATTCGCTGGTTAATATATCCGCAAATCTATCGGATTCTTTGTCCTAATCGATGGTGAGCATGGACCTTCAGACAATGACCTGCAGCCTCAGCGTGGCAATCACAGGTCTCAAAAATACCCAGGGCCAAGTACGCTTCAGCCTATTCAACGATGCAGAGGGGTTTCCCGGCAGCGGAGAGCAGGCGATCGCCAAGGGCAGCACCAGCGCCGCCGACACCATACCCACCTTCACCTTTGAGAACCTTCAGCCCGGCCAATATGCTGTCGCCGTTTTTCACGACATCAATGGCGATGGTGTGCTGAACCGGGGACTGATGGGCATTCCCAAAGAAGGCTTTGGCTTTTCCAAGAACCCCAAGCTATTGATGGGGGCACCCAGCTTCAATCGAGCCGCCGTCAGGGTGGATGCTGGCTGCTTAGACATTTGCATTCAGCTCAAGTATTTCTAAGACAACACTTGAGGCAGTGAGCTCAGTCAACTCCCAGAAGTTAGGGACTGTGAAGAGGGTTGGCTCAAGCTCCCAGGTGCTAATCTCCCGCGATAAAAGCACTCATTTTCCAGGTCCCTGCATCAGTGCGCTGAAAAATTGCCCGATAGCCCAAGCTGCTATAGGCATAGCGGCTAGAAATAAATCCTTTCCGACCATCGGGCAAGCTGACAAACTTCCATCCCGCAGCTGTCTCCGAGGCCTGATACCAAGCCATCACCTGAGCATCCTCAGCCTCGGATAGCGCTTCATCCCAAGGCAAAGTCACCGATTGCAGCAGGCTGTTGGAGACTCGCGTGAGTAAGGGGCTATCGGTGCTGGGCAACTGGCGCACCGCCACATCGGTTCCATCCACATAAACCATCATGTAGGGATCAATGCTCGGGTGATCCGCCTCAACGGCGAAGCTAGCGGGACAAGCCAT
>CALLPZ010000570.1 GCA_938015405.1 uncultured Pseudanabaenaceae cyanobacterium | reverse complement strand
CTGTTAAAAGCCTGCCCGAAGGTGGAGGTTTGAGCCAGGCTTAGCCTGCCTTTTGAGGTTTATGGAAAGAGACCGTCATAGGTTTGCATAGGTTGCAGCTAGATCCTAAAAGGCCGCGCTGGATTGCTCCGGCGCGGCCTTTGGGTCGATTCAAGTTGGGCTCTGGGGCTTAGGCACCGGCTCCGAGGAGTTCGGCGATCGCTTGACGCTCCACAGAAGGACCACCTGGCGTTTGGCGGGTATCCGTAATCAGCCAATCCAGGGCTGCAGCCTGAACGTCAATGGAAGCACCGGTCTTGTCCACGCAATAGCGACCAAACACCAGTTTGTCCACGAGGCGGACGCCGGGACCCAGGCGAGAGTATTCGAAGATGACGCTGTTATCCACCACGGCATCGGCACAAACATGGCAGTTGGGGCCAATCATGGTGGGGCCAACAATCTTGGAACCATCTTCAATGTGGGTCATGCCGCCGATGTAGACGGGGCCTTCAATATCTACCTTGTCCAGGTTCATGTTGACGTTGAGGCCCACATGGACGCCGGGGGCAATCTCCTTGCCAGGAATGGCAACATTCTTGACGTCACCCTTGAGGACGCTGCGCACGGCATGCCAGTAGTCAGGCACCTTGCCGATGTCTACCCACTGGAAATCCATGGAAATACCGTAGAAGGGAGCGCCCTTCTCGACGAGTAGTGGGAAGAGGTCGCCACCAATGTCAAACTCTTGACCCGAAGGAATGTAGTCAAAGATTTCCGGCTCAAAGATGTAGATACCGGTGTTGATATCGGTGCTTAGGGCTTCTTCAACGCTGGGCTTCTCTTGGAAGGTCTTAATCTTGCCATCATCATCGGTGACAACGACGCCGTAGCTAGGAACTTCTTCCTTGGGCACGGACTTCATGATGATGGTGGCGATGGAGCCTTTCTCCCGATGCCAGCGAATGGCCTCGGTCAGGTCCACATCAATTAGCGCATCACCGCAAAGCACGATGAAGGTGTCATCGAAGAAGGGCTGGAAGTCTTGGATCTTGCGCATGCCGCCCGCAGAACCGATCGCTTCACCAATCAATTCACCATTGGCAATGCGGCCTTCGAAGGAGTAGCCGATTTCCACGCCAAAGCGCTGACCATCGCGGAAATAGTTCTCAATTTCATTGGCAAGGTGGCTGACGTTGCACATCACCTGGTCAAAGCCATGCTGGCGGAGTAGCTCGAGGAGGAACTCCATGACCGGCTTTTCCAGAATCGGAATCATCGGTTTAGGGATGGTGTAGGTGATGGGACGCACGCGGGTTCCCTTACCTGCGGCCAAGATCATGGCTTTCATGGGCCTACGTTTCTCCTGTTCGATGTATGACGATTAAAGGGACCGGGGATAGAAGTTTCTTTATCCTTGGCTTTTCAACTTCTGTGGCTTCCTGCAGCCGCGATGGAGTCGCGGCGTGAATTGCAGGAAAACTTTCCCAGGAGGCTTTTACGACAAAGCCCCGTAACTAGGGAGATTAGCCACAGGAGTGAAAATATTTTGAGCAAAGAAATATTGCCCAAATGGTAGCAAACAGACCCACCTAGACCTACGGTGCTTTCCCTTAATTGGGTAAATCTTTGTAGGTTGGCTGGGGCTGGCTAGAGAATATGAAGTTCAGACGTTACCAGAGTTCCCGCTGGAGCTGTCGAGACCATCATTTGGGGGCATTCAGGCCAAATCTAATTCCCTGACCCCGATTTCTTTCGGTTGGCTGTGGGGGCGCAAAGCCATGAGGCCACGGAATCTTTCGGGGATAGCTATGAGGATTGGGTCTCAGTTACGGATTCTCATTGAGAGAGGGAGGCAGGACAACTGGGAGTTGAGGGATTGGTTCAGTTTCGATGGGAGTTGCGGGGGGCTAAGGCTGTCTATCTATAAAGGCTTGCTCAGTTGGGAGCTTCATTGGCATCGCGAAGGTCCAGAGCGGCATTGCCAAAGGCTCGGAGTGCCTGGGTCTCGATCGCAAACTTAAGTAGCCGTGGCACCACAGCATCGCTATGGAAGGCTTGCTCTTCTAAAGGTTGGAAAACGATAAAGCTTTTGAGCTTGAGTAGATTGTCGAGTTGCTCATCCTCGGTAGAGTCGAAGCCTCGGGGGAGGCGTTTGAGGCTGCCTCCGGTTTCCAGTTGGTGCCCATGTTTCTTGAGGGTTTTGACCGTTTTAAGGATGGTTTTGGGGTCATCAATGATGTCTTCTCGCATGGCCGTGATGTTCCTCATCTCTGGCTGGAAGAAGCCGGTGGCGGCGAAGCAGTTATCGGGCTCGATGTGAATGTAGAATTTGCCGCTGCCGTCCTTGCGTGAGCCTGAGCGGCTGAGGGCTGCGCTGACGTGACAGTTGTAGGGCAATTTATTTTTAGCAAAACGTACGTCACGGTTGATGCGGAAGAGCGATCGCTTGGTATCTCCCGTCAGTTGCAACCGCTCTGCATCAAAAACGGCTGCCAAATCTTCCACCAACCGACAGAGGGGCTGGCGTAGAGCCTTCTTATAAGTGTGACGATGCTGGTCGAACCAATCTTTGCTGTTGTTTTCTCGCAGCTCCTGTAGGAAGGCAAAACCCTCCTGGGGAAAGCCGGAGAAAACAGGCGTGAATCGGGTCGCTGGAGGGGGCTTAGCCATGGAATCACTCGTCAGCCCTCAATCAACTCGCAAGGGCAGAACTTACGTGAGGGCCGATTTTGCCAAAATCTCGGATGCTGCGGATGCAAGCATGTCTCAATACCTACTGATGGTCTGGAGCAATCACTCCTTAAGATGCAGAAGCGGCCACAACTTCTAAACGTGGTGCTGCCACAGCAGCAATTTGTCTGAGCTGTAGACCCTTGTAGAAGTCTTGTTGGACTAGCTCCACTTTGCCTTGGGCGGAGAGGAATAGCATGGCCCAGAAGACCCCGACTCGGTCCAAATGGTCGCTGAAGGTGTTGCTAGGGCTGCTATGCCAAATTTTGACGAGGGCATCAAAGTCGACCCAGCCATCGCCTAGGGCGGGCAGGTCTGCCCAGCGCTCAGCGACGAAAACGCCGAGGCTTTCTGCCATTTCGCCGAGGTTCTCTTTGTGGGCTAGTTGGGAGATGGAGCGAATGGCCTGGCGCTTGCCCATGGCACGAGCACGGCTTTTGGGGCGCTGACTGCGGGGGGTCTCCAGGGCTAGGGCCATGAGCTCTAGTTGTTCAATCAGTTCAGCTAGGGTGACTTGGCGCTTTTGGGGAGGGCGAGCAACGGCGCGGCGGCGCAGCTGACGCTCGAGGTGCCGAGGGAGGGAGGTGAAGTTGCTGTCTTCTTCGGCGAATTCGTCAAATTCTTCAAAGTCCTCTTCTTGTTGCTCTTCCTGCTGTGCCAGGGTGTCTGCTTTGAGCAGGACCAGCATGGAGGCATAGAGGAAGGCTTGGCCGGATTCCGAGAGGTCGGCTTCGTAGCGAGCCCGACCAAATTTCTTTTGACCGCTGGTGAAGTAGTCGGAGAGATCGTCCAGGCGCAGCTCTTCCAGGAAGCGATCAATCACTTCAATTACGTTGACGTCCCAGGGATCAATATCTCCCTGGTCGGCCATGTCTATTAATAGTGCGATCGCGCGTTGCGCTGGAGAGACCATAGATGCTGGGTAGAAGCGGAATCTGAAAGCTAGATAGCTGTAGGCTTTGGGGTGTCCTAGGGCGACATCTCTATGGACCTTTTCGCGGCACTAGGATCTTTGTTCTGCCTAATAGTAATGGCTTGTGTGAAAAATGGAGCATAAATTTACCACAAAAGTTTTTTGTTAAGCCTTTGTGACTAGTAGATGCAACCCCTAGGCAATGCCTGAAAGCCAGACGGGACCGCTGGCGATCGCCAGCGGCCCCGTAGGATGGACCTTTCGATCCGGTTGCTTGAACTACTGCCTAGGCAACTGTTGTAGCAACTGAGGAATTGGATTGGGTGGAGCTAAAGAGAGTGGGCGATCGCTTCTGGAGAGGCTTCTCCCACACTCTAAGTTCTAGAATCCGTTTAGCTATGACTCAGCTTCGGTGCCTTGAGGGGCGCTTGGCTGAGGGCTGGTTGCAGCTCTGAAACATAGAGGGAGTTTTGAGCCACGACGGTATTTGCCAGGCCAGGCACAGCATGGCGCATGGAAGCGGTGAGCTGGCTGGTGGTTGCTTCATACACCTGGGTTAAGACCTTGGGATAGAGGCCAATGCTGATGATGGGCACCAGCAGGCAGGTGACGATATAGAGCTCCCGAGGCTCAGCATCGATGAGTGCTTCGTGGCTGGTCAGCTCCTCGTTCTCAGGGCCATAGAAGATCTCCCGCAGCATGGAGAGCAGATAAATCGGCGTGAGGACGACACCAATGCCTGCCAGGCATACGCCGACAATGCGGAAGGTGAGGGAATAGGCATCGCTGGTTGCAAAACCGACGAAGACCATCAGCTCAGCCACAAAGCCACTCATGCCGGGCAGGGCTAGGGAAGCTAGAGCGCAGGCGGTCCACATGGCAAACATCTTGCGCATCTTTTGGCCGACGCCACCCATCTCATCGAGCATGAGGGTGTGGGTACGGTCATAGGTCGCTCCCACCAGGAAGAAGAGGCTGGCACCAATGAGACCGTGGGACACCATTTGCAGCATTACGCCGCTGGTGCCTAGGTCTGTAAAGGAGCCCAAGCCAATCAGCACGAAGCCCATGTGGGAAATGGAGGAGTAGGCAATCTTGCGCTTAAGGTTGCGCTGGGCAAAGGACGTCAGCGCCGCATAGACGATGTTGACGATGCCAAGAATGATCAAGATAGGGGCAAACTGCGCATGGGCTTCGGGCAACATGCCACAGTTCATTCGCAGCAGGGCGTAGCCGCCCATTTTCAGCAGAATTCCAGCCAGCAGCATATGGACTGGCGCGGTGGCCTCACCATGGGCATCGGGGAGCCAGGTATGGAAGGGAATCACCGGTAGCTTGACGCCATAGGCAATTAAGAAGCCCCCATAGGCCAATAGCTGGAAGTTAAGCGTGTAGTCCTTGGCTGCCAGTTCCCGGAAGTCAAAGGTAATGACATCGCCGTAGAAGGCCATGGCCAGACCCGCGACCAGGATGAACAGCGAGCTGCCTGCCGTATAGAGGATGAACTTGGTGGCTGCGTAGAAGCGCTTCTTGCCGCCCCAGATGGACAGTAAGAGGTACACCGGCAGCAGTTCCAATTCCCATACCAGGAAG
This sequence comes from uncultured Pseudanabaenaceae cyanobacterium, assembly GCA_938015405.1. Classification (GTDB taxonomy): domain Bacteria; phylum Cyanobacteriota; class Cyanobacteriia; order PCC-9006; family JAAUQQ01; genus JAAUQQ01. Next base: position 651 of record CALLPZ010000570.1, on the reverse strand, counting down.
AACAGCAGCATGTCCTGTACGGCGAAGACCGCGATCTGCGCGCCGTACATGGTTAGCAGCAGAAAGTAGAACAGCTTCGGCTTCATGGATACTGGCCAAGCAGCCAGCATTGCCAATGTGGTGATGAAACCAGTCAGCAGAATCAGCGGCATGGAGAGACCATCTGCCCCGACAGACCAGTTAAGGCCAATCTGGGGAGCCCAGGCATATTGCTCAACGAGCTGTAGGCCAGGCTCACTCATGTCGTACTGAGTGCAGAACGTATAAATGATTAACGCGAAGTCAATCAGACCAATGGTCAATGCGTACCAATGGATGGTCTTGTTCTTTTTCCCGGCTTCCTTCGTTGGAATGAGGGGAATCGCGAGGGCCGCCACGATAGGAAACAAGATGATGGTCGTTAGCCAGGGAAAATTTGCGGCATCCATCGCAGGTAAAGGGGAGTGTAAAAGAGCTCACTCCACAAGCTATCTAGGAATCCAAACGAGAGGCCAGAACCATTAGGGAAACTTAACGAATGCTGAAATAGAGGCTCACATTCGACGGACTGTGATGCTGGGTTACCGCGAAAAGAGCTGAAAAGAACGCTGTAACCCTAAGAATTACAACAGGTGTGGCCTCAGTTTATTAAGGCTCTGTGCATGGCTGATG
>CALLPZ010000569.1 GCA_938015405.1 uncultured Pseudanabaenaceae cyanobacterium | reverse complement strand
CGCAACATCTCGGCGACGGAGCCATTGGTTTGGGCGGTGGTACAGGCTACCGAAGGTCGCTATAACTCACCGGAGATCGGGGATGGGAAGAAGGTCCCCGGTGCTGTTACTTGGCCTTAGCCCACCATGGCTGACAGGACTTCGTGAATGGTTTCGCCAGGGACTTCATCGGTGATAATGACTTTGCCGATTGCCTCGGGCAATACAAAGCGAACTTTGCCCGCCTTGACCTTTTTGTCATTCTGCAAGGCTGCAACGATTTCTGCCCGCTGGTTTGCGATGGTCTTAGGCAGTTGAGTAGGCAACCCTGTCTTCTCAATCAGAGCCACCTGGCGATCCTGGCTGGCTTGATCCCACAGGCCCAGCTTTACCCCTAGGGCTCCGGCCGCCACCATGCCGATCGCCACGGCTTCACCATGGTTAACGCCTTTGTACTGCATCAAATTCTCTACGGCATGGCCAATGGTGTGGCCGTAGTTGAGTATGGCGCGGATGCCCCCTTCCCGCTCATCTTGACTGACCACTTCGGCCTTCGCGCCGCAGGACTCCGCCAGGATTTGGCTGAGTAGAGCATCGCTAATGTGGCTGAGGTCGTCGAGGCGGGGGCTGGCTTCCAAGGCTTCAAATAGGGGCTTGGACCAGATGATGCCGTATTTGATCACCTCGGCCATACCCGCACGAAATTCCCGGGGCGCTAGGGTTTTGAGGGTAGCGGGGTCAATAAAGATGAGCTTCGGCTGATAGAACGCACCAATCAGATTCTTGCCGCCGGGATGATTGACACCAGTTTTGCCACCAATGGAAGCATCCACCATCGCTAGGACGGTGGTGGGAACTTGAATGAAGTTAATGCCGCGTAGCCAAGATGAGGCTGCAAAGCCAGTCATGTCACCGACGACACCGCCACCCAGGGCAACCATCGTGGAGGAGCGTTCGAGTCGGTGGGCGATCGCGCTATCGTAAATGGCTTTGATCGAGTCCAAATGCTTGTGCTCTTCGCCTGCGGGGATTAGGTGCTGGGCGACGTCGAAACCTGCTGCAGTTAGAGAGGCGAGGGCGCGATCGCCGTAATGCTCAAAAATCTCTGCATTGGAGACCAGTAGAACTTTCTTGCCGAGTGTTTTGCTGAGCCCTGGTCCAGCTGTACCGGCCATCCATGCTCCCAGTTGCTCCAACCCGCCGGGCTGGATTGCGATGTTGTAGGACTGTTGGGGGAGTGGGACGGGAATCGTGCTCTGCATGGCCGAGGATAGATAGGGCGAAGAAGTCTTGATTTCTATCCTATCTGGCTAGGCTACGGCTGATCAGAGAAGCTGGGCGCATGCTGGTTTCGCTGGGCTTGAGCGCACTGGCTGTCTTGACCTTGACGGGATAAGACCACGTCAAAACAATGAATGTTCACAAATGAATGGCTACTCAGATCTGTGCTCACCTAAATCGTTGAGCAGCATGAAGATGAGGATTTTTGTAAAGAGGAATGAAACATCGAGATTTCCCATCATGCTCGCAAGCCGGGTTTCTCAGTCTTCGCTAGGATGAATCGCCCCGTTTAAGAGGCTGCTTGCTTGGCCCGGAGAATTTCTCGATATTCGTACAGCATTTCCCAGGACAGTCGAGCAGTGTATTGCATAGGCCGTAGCTCTTTTCCTTGTTCGATGACCTGTAATTGAGTCATCACTTCTTCAATGGCCTGTGCGATCGCGGTCAGTTCTTCGGGTTTGAGATTGTTGGTAGACATGCTGGGACTCTGGTCCGATATGTGGGTTTACCCGTCGGCTGTTCCCTGAGTAGTGTCACGTATAGAATCCCACGCTGTCTTGGATTATTTCCTCTAGAGATAATTAAATTTACTGAGATTCATGTTGCTCAGAAGTATGGAGCTAGTCTCTGGGGCTTTATGTTGCGATGGCTTGACAGCCGTTTCCCCACTATTTGCTGGTGACGGCACGTGGGATGGAAGCGCGATGATCCCATTCCAGTTGGGCCAACAGGAGGAGGCAGCCTGCGATCGCGGCACCGGTAATACCAAACAGGGCAGCAGGCCAGAGCTTGACGCCGCCAATGGCTAAGCCATGGAGCGCAACGATGCCAATCAGTGCTCGGGAGCCCATGCCTACAGCGGTGATGCCGTAGCCGACGGCGCAGAGACCCAGCCAGAGCGGGCACAGATTCAGCAAAATTGGCCCAACGCTGCGATAGACACCATAGTCTGTGAGGCCTAAGCCCAATAAGGTGATGCCAGCCCAGAGATAGGCCACCCAGCGAAGTTGGAGTGCCACAGCCCAGGGCCAGGCCCGAACGCTGGTAGCCGCTAAAATGACGAGGCTCAGGGCCGACCAGGCTCGGGCTTGATGGTGCCAGTCGAAGGCATGGAATTGGGCAGTGAAAAAAATGATGGCGGTGGCGATCGCCCACAGCATGAGCGCTTGGTCGAGGCGGGTGTAATACAGGCTGGAGTATTGGCCTGGATTGGGGGCGCTGCCGAGGTAGATCACTCCCTCTCGTTCGTCCGTTCCGAGGTTGTCACGCTTCCACTGGATGGGCGGAACGGATTGGTCAAATTGTGCGTTAAGGCCCACTCCGCAATCTCCCTTGTCGTTTGAGTTTCGAGCCTCGAACATGGCCGACTTTCCCAGGGAAATCGACCTTTGGTCTATCAGTATAGGGCGGACCGTTGGTAGGGGGAACGTAGAGTTTGGGGATAGCCAAGCTGACTCGTGAGGTTCCTAAAAAACTCGAAAAAATCTATGGGGACTTGATTTCCCCCTGATTGCGGCATAACTTTGCCCAGTGGAATCTGCCAGTGGAATTGTGAACTGGGGCGCTAAGATGGCATCTCAATACCGCCGCATTGCTCTTGGAGAGGTCTGAGGGGACAGGCCCCTCACTATGGCAGGATGTGAAAGCAGCGGGGTTGAACATTTTGTTCGACATCGGAATTCCGCTGGAATTGTCCGTGAATTCGCGGGAAGAGTTTGTTGTAGTGAGAGGGTGTGGTCGTTATTAGAGGGGGTGTCGCTGCTGTGCGGCGATCATCTGGATGCTGTGGACCTGCTCAATTGTGGATATGCCCGATTCTCGACCTGAATCATTCTCGAGCTCTGGACTGGGTGCCGAGCCTAATATCACTGCTCCCCCTGCTACGGGCTTGCCCGCCTACGGTGGGGGGCCGCTGGGGTCTGCCTTGATTCCAGTGGGAGCGGTGTTGGGCGATCGCTATCGGGTGGTGCGTATCTTGGGCCAGGGAGGCTTTGGACGCACGTATTTGGCGGAGGACTTGCAGCGCTTCAACGAATCCTGCGTATTGAAAGAATTTGCCCCCCAAGTCCATGGGGAAGATAATTTAGCCAAAGCTCAGAGACTGTTTGAGCGAGAAGCTGGGGTGCTGTATCGCCTGGGTCATGATCAAATTCCTCGCTTTCGAGAACTTCGTCAAACGACTTATAACGAACAACCTTACCTATTACTAGTCCAGGATTTTGTGGCGGGCTGGACCTACCGTGACTGTTTGGAAGATCGCCAGCAGCATGGCAAGACTTTAAGTGAGGCTGAAGTCTCGCTGATGCTACAGCAACTCCTCCCAGTCTTGTCCTACCTCCATGGTCGTGGGGTCATTCATCGGGATATCGCTCCCGATAATTTGATTCAGCGGTCTGCGGATGGCTTGCCGGTGCTCATTGACTTTGGTGCCGTGAAGCAGGCTGCGGTAACGGTGATCAAT
>CALLPZ010000568.1 GCA_938015405.1 uncultured Pseudanabaenaceae cyanobacterium | reverse complement strand
GATGAACAACAGCACGTCCTGCTTGTTCACATCGCGGAAGTACTCCGCCATGGTCAGAGCAGACAGGCCCACGCGCATGCGTGCCCCAGGCGGCTCGTTCATTTGACCGTACACCAGGGCCACTTTGGACTCGCTGATGTTCTCTTCGTTGATAACGCCAGACTCTTTGAATTCTTCGTAGAGGTCGTTACCTTCGCGAGTGCGCTCACCCACACCACCAAACACGGATACACCACCGTGCTCCTTGGCGATGTTGTTGATCAGCTCTTGAATCAGTACGGTTTTGCCTACACCAGCACCACCGAACAGACCAATCTTGCCGCCTTGACGGTAAGGAGCCAGCAGGTCAATCACCTTAATGCCGGTCTCAAACACAGCGGGCTTGGTCTCAAGCTCGGTGAGTTTAGGAGCAGGACGGTGGATAGGGGAGGTTTCCTCCGCACCCACGTCACCCAATTCATCAATGGGGTCACCCAGCACGTTGAAAATACGACCCAAGGTCTTAGGACCCACGGGAACGTTAATGGGAGCGCCGGTATCCAGCGCTTCCATGCCACGTACCAAACCGTCCGTGGTGCTCATGGAAACGGCGCGAACCTGCTTGTCGCCCAGCAATTGCTGAACTTCGCAGGTTACAGACACATCATCGCCAACGGGGTTCTTTCCGCTGACTACGATTGCGTTATAGATTTTTGGCAGAGATCCGGAGGGGAACTCAACGTCCAATACAGGTCCGATGACCTGTCTTACATATCCAACTGATTTATCTGTCGTGGTGACCATCTTGCGCCTATCTGGTGTGATCAGCTCGCTGCGCGCATCGGGGGCCGCGCCATATTCTTTTGCCACATCGTTTTGAGCTTTGCCATGTCTAAGGAAACATGGCAAAGCTTTGAGCGATATGACGTGCAAATACCCTAAGAACTAGAGCGTTTGCTTATAGGTAAAATTGCCACCTAACAGATTATCACTGAAGGTTAAGCAAACCTAGAAAACTTCTGTGATTGCCTAGACTCGTTGCTTCGTCAGGGCTGTGATGCTCTCTGAATGCTGAAATAAAGCCGAGATTTGCAGGCTCAATCTGCCGTTTCGTTACAAAAACATCGGACGGATATGAAAATTAATGGTTTTCGCATGGCTGGTGTGGATATTCCACAAGTCCTAGGCCTCTAGGCGAGCACTGCCCCATTCCTTGCCGTTGGGCTCATACAGCTCCACTTCGATAGCATCTAGCTGCACTGTCGGATTTTGCTGCTTGAACTCTTCCGTGAGGATTTTGCCAAAGGCCGTAAAAAAATAGGCTGCGAGGGTTTCACAGGTGGGGGTGCTACGGGTTTCGGTGGGTAGCTGTTCGTTGTCGTTGAGGTGACTATCGCTTAAGGGATGCAGGGTCTTGGCAAACTGCTCCCTGACCGTGACCATGTTCAGGACCATGCCATTGACTGGCTGGCCAGCCATGACGGCTTGGACGCGCCAGAGATGGTTGTGGGGCTCTTCGCGGACGCTGAGTGCATGGGATGCGATGAATTCAAAATTGAGGATGAGCTTTGTTTTCATAGCAGTTCAGTCCTCAATCACGCTGTTGTGCAGGAAGGTGTAGCCTGCATCGCGTAATTTTTGATTGGAAACCTTGGCGTTGTAGGGGCGTTTACTGGTTTGGCTCGGATCCCAAGTGATAGGTGCTAGGTCGTAGCGATCACAGACCCAATCCAATAGTTTTTTGCTGGGGATGGGGTCATTGTTAACCAGGTTGTAAGTGCCGTTAAAACCCTGGGCGAGGGCGAAGTCAATGGCACTGACGATATCGTCCCGGTGAACCCAGTTAGATGCGTCTGAACCGTCTCCAGGGCGCGTCTTGCCTGCTGCAAAGGAAAAGATGCGGCCCAGCTCTCTACTGGGGCCATGGATGCCGCCTAGGCGGAATATGCAGACGCTACGGTTTGGCGTAGTCAGGGAAAGCAGTTCCGTTTCTGTTTGGGCTAGGACTTTGGGATTATCGCCCTGGGGATTGATTTCGGTAGTTTCGGTGACCCACTCGCTTTGGCAGTCGCCATACACCGAGTAGCTACTGGTGTAGATGATCTGCTGGATGCTGTTGTTGCCTTCCAGGGCTTGGCTGACGGCCTGGGCCATCTTTAGGTAGGTGTCGGCGTAGGGGGTGCCTCGCTTCGCGCCAATGCTGATGACTAAGTGGCTATGTTGTTGAAGCTGAGCTTTGAGCTGGGCGATGTCACTAATCGGCAGTACGACGGCCTGATTGGCGATGGCATCAAGTTCGCCTAAGCGTTCTGGGGTTGTGGTTGTTGCAGTGACCTGAGGCCCAGTTTGAGAGGCCTGGTAATGGCGAGCTAGGGCACTACCAACATAGCCGCAGCCCAGGATGAGGAGTTTGGTTTGGGGGGAGGCCGTTGTGAAGTAGATCGGTCGTGAGGAAGAAGATGTCACGGGGCTGAGGGGGAATGCTGCTGAACTGAATCGTAGCTTTAAGGAGCAGTTGCAACTGTTGCTTGTCAACGGAACTCAGTTTTAGGAGGCAGGGCGTTTTAAGGCATGAGGTCAGGCTTCTCTTGGGAGATTGAGCTTGGATTGGCTCTGGAGTTGGAAAGGATTTTGGCTGCGATCGCCCCTGCTACAAAGCCACAGAAATGCCCTTCCCAGGAGATACCTCGTTGGCCTGGTAGTACGCCCCAAATTAAGCCGCCATAGACCAAGGCAACCGCGATGGAGAAGATGATGGAATAGGGCTGGCGATCGAACCATCCCCTTAGGAGGAGATAACCCAAATAACCAAAAATGAGAATGCTAGCCCCAATGTGAACAGTGGGTTGCTCGCGCTGAGCCATTTCAAACAGGTCGCCAATTAACCAGGTGCCTAAGCCTCCGAATCCCATGACCATTAGGGTCACAGCAATAAAGTCTTGGGTTCGCCGCAGCATTACCAACCAGCCCAAGCTAAAGAACGGCACGGTGTTGGCCATGAGATGGGAAAAATCCCCATGGAGGAATGGCGCGAAGATGATGCCTCTTAGGCCAATGATGTGGCGCGGAATAATGCCATAGACGTCGAAATGGGCTTGGAGCAGCCAGTCGAAAATTTCTACGACCCACATGGTCCCCAAAAAAGCCAGCAGAATTGAGAACTGCGCCGTGAGTTCATCGCTGATGCTGGGGTTTGAAGGACGAGAAGCCATGGGCAAGAAGCACTCCCTGGGGCATCAATGGGCTTGGGACTAATGGGCTTAGGACAATGGGCTTAGGACTTAAGGCAAGGGGCTTTGAACGGGAACGCCAACGGCGCGGGGGAACATATCGGGGGTGCCCGCGATTTTCTTCAAATAGATGCAATGACGGGTGCCCTGGCTTAGGGGAGTTTCAAAGGCATCCACATCCACCACCTCTGCGCCCAAAAGGAGAGCGGTTTCCTTGAGGTCCTCGGCTTCTTCGACACTCCACTGGCCTCGGTAGAGCACGGCCATGCCGCCGTAGCGAACCATCGGGAGGCAATATTCAGCACAAACGGTCGTAGGACCGACGGCTCGGATTAGCGCCAGATCATACTTGTCTCGGTGTCCTTCTTTCTGGCCAGAGGCTTCTGCTCGGTCCGTCACGGTTCTGACGTTGGACAGTTTCATTTCGGCCACCAGTTGTTGGAGGAACACCATCTTTTTGCGAGTGGAGTCCAACAAGGTCACTTGGGCTTGGGGAAAGACAATGGCAGCGGGAATACCTGGGAAGCCTCCCCCTGTACCAATGTCGATAATCTTGGGAGTCTGTTCCTGTTTTCCGAGTGACAGTTGTCCTTGAAGCCAGGGACGCAATGCACGGAGGGAGTCCCATAGATGTTTCTCCCAGAACTCAGTCGGCTCTGTTAAGCGGGTGAGGTTGAGTTTACGATTGCCCTCCAGGATGCCTTGGTAAAGCCTTTGAAGCATGGCCTGTTCTGCTTGGCTGGGCTGCCAGCCGAGGGTGCTTTGCCACAGCTCGGAATTTTCAGGCAATGTCCCGTTTGTGGGAGCAGAAGCTGCTGAAGCGGCGCTTTCTCCTGTCGCTAATTCTGTGGTGGGTGTCGTGGATTGGGGCTCAGGGGAGGTTGAAGGATTTGAGTTTCCGTTGGATTCCATCTAGATCGCACTCCCCGGTAAGGCTGTCTTTGGCATACTAAAACTAATTGGCTCACCCTCATTGGAACTTACTGGCTGCGCCCATGTTTGGAACGTTTCAGCAATGTCACCTTCGCATCGAAGTGGAGGCTACTGTGGCCCAGCTCTCCCGGAGTTTGCTTCAGCCCGAATCATTTTCTAAGTGGTTGGCTCCCCAACGCTTTTCAGAGCCATTGCCTTCACAGTTAGAAACAGGAATTGTCTACAGCAGTGCTTTTGGTCCCATTGAAATCACTCATCAGGTTGAACTGGTTGATGACCATCAGCTCAAGCTGCTTTTAAGTGGAGCAGTTGATGGGTTTCATCATTGGCAATGGGGTGATGGTTGGGTGCAATCCCGCCTAGAAGGGATTTCGATGTTGCCCCTTTCCCTCGTCCACAGCGCAAGTCTCTTGCGCCTCCAGCAGCACCTTAAGGCGTAGGTTCTGTCTTTAGGCGCTTTACCAGTCTCGTTCCTTCCCTTAGGACTCTCGTCTTAGCCGGACGGACTCCGCGTGGGAATGGAGTCCTTCGGCTGTGGCTAAGGTGTCGATCGCATTGGACATCTTCGCTAAGGCCTGGGGAGAGTAATGGATGATGCTGGAGTGCTTCATGAAGGTCTCTACTCCCAGTGCAGAGGCATATCTTGCAGCACCGGAGGTGGGTAGGGTGTGATTGGGGCCTGCCAGGTAGTCGCCAACGGCTTCTGGTGTGGAGTTACCGAGAAAAATAGCACCGGCATGGCGAATCTTTTCCATTACGCCCCAGGGATCTGCGACTTCGAGTTCCAAGTGTTCTGGCGCAAATTCATTGGATAGTTCGGCAGCTTCATCCAAATTATTGACCAAGATGATCAGGCCGTAATTGACGATCGCCTTCTCTGCGATCTCATGGCGCGGGTGATCCACGAGTTGCTTCGCTACCTGCTCTGTGACCGCCTTGGCCAGACCTTCATCATCCGTGATCAAAATCGATGCGGCGCGGGTGTCATGTTCTGCTTGGGCCAGTAAATCTGCAGCAACATGAATGGGGTTCGCTTGGCGATCGGCAATCACTAAGACTTCCGATGGACCTGCGAGGGAATCAATGCCGACCCGGCCATAGACTAGCTTTTTGGCTAGGGTGACGTAGATGTTGCCGGGACCGCTGATGACATTGACTGCTGGGATCGTATCGGTTCCATAGGCCAGGGCTGCGATCGCCTGGGCCCCGCCCACCCGGTAAATCTCTTCGATGCCCGCTTCCTGGGCGGCCACGAGTACGGAGGGATTGATGCGCTTATCAGGGCCCGGTGGTGTCACCATGACAACCTTTGGGACTCCTGCCACCAGGGCAGGCACCGCATTCATCAGCACCGTGCTGGGATAAGAAGCTTTGCCGCCCGGAACGTAGAGGCCTGCGGCATCCACAGGGGTATAGCGCTTTCCTAGCACCACATCATCTTCGCCAAACTGGACCCAACTCTTGGGCTGACGCTGTTCATGGAAGGCTTTGATGTTCTGGTGGGCCACCCGCACCGCATCGACAAATGTCTTAGGCACTTGCTGATAGGCCGCTTCCATCTCTGAAGCATCCACGCGCAGCTCAGAAGCCGTCAGACTGACCTTGTCAAACTCCTGGGCATATTCCAGCAGGGCCTGATCTCCCCGACGCTGAACCCCATGGAGGATCTGCTGGACCGTGGCCTCAGCATTGGAAGAATTACTGTCGTGGGTGCGATCGCAGATACGCTTTAGCTCTGCTTGGGCTTCATCCCAGCGGGTGACGATTCGCAACATGGCGGTAGGGTTGGAAAATCGGAAGAAACAGTTAGGGCATTGATACAGAATCCAAACAACCGCGTGCAAACGCAACTATTCGGCTGTGGCGAATTCTCTTCGCATTAAGACCTATACAACTACAAGCTTAACTTGATTCTTCTGGGGATGTAGAAACCTGTTGTTGCCCTGATAACGGTTAGAGCAACAGGTTCTTTCGATGGGCTTAGATATAGATCTCTAAACCTTGATATTGCGAGGCCACTGTCGAGACGTGCAGACCCATGGCATAATGAAATGCTGGTAGAGCGTCAAGACTTAGAAGAAACTGTGGCAAACATTAAATCTGCTCAGAAGCGTATTCAAATCGCTGAGCGTAACCGTCTGCGTAACAAGTCCTATCGGTCTGCGGTGAAAACCCTGACCAAGCATTATTTGTCTGCGGTTGAGGCTTACGTCGCCGAGCCCGGTGATGATGCGAAGAAGACTGTGCAGGACCGCATGTCTGCTGTCTATAGCAAGATCGATAAGGCCGTTAAGCGTGGGGTCTATCACAAAAACACGGGGGCTAACAAGAAGTCCAATATTGCGAAGCTCTTCAAAGCAAAGGTTGAACCTTACAACGCCTAGGCTTAGCCTCGGTTGGTTTTGGCTCTAAGCGGCTATGCCAAATTCGGTCTTGGTCGCTTGTGATAACCCCTTTGCTCGATAGGTATTGATTGTGCAACCTGCTCCCCCGCTGTTGGTTGACACCCATGTGCATATTGCCTTTGACCGCTTTCAGGAGGACCTGGAGGCGGTTGCCGTGCGTTGGCGAGAAGCTGGTGTGTCGCGATTGGTGCATTCCTGCGTAGAGCCGAGCGAATTCGAAGCGATGCGTCGCGTGGCAGATCGCTTCCCTGAGGTGAGTTTTGCGATCGGTTTGCATCCTTTGGATGTGGACCAGTGGGGAGAAAGCTCTGCTGCACAGATTCGCCAGCTTGCTCAGTCAGACCCTCGGGTCGTGGCGATTGGGGAGACGGGGTTGGACTTCTTCAAGTCTGATTCCGTTGAGCTGCAGAAAATAGCGCTGCGTGCCCAGCTAGAGATTGCAGCGGACTTGGGTCTTCCCGTGATCATCCACTGTCGTGATGCCGCGACGGCGATGGCGGATGAGCTTGCTCAATTTCAGCAATCACGACGAGCCTCTGGTCAATCTGTTGCGACTGGGGTGATGCATTGCTGGGGGGGGACGCCAGAGGAGACTCAATGGTTCTTAGATCAAGGGTTTTTTATCAGTTTTAGTGGCACGGTCACGTTTAAGAAAGCTGAGCAAATTCAAGCTTCAGCTCGTATGGTTCCCAGCGATCGCCTGCTGGTGGAAACCGATTGTCCTTTTCTTGCCCCGGTCCCTAAGCGAGGCAAGCGCAACGAGCCTGCGTTTGTTGCCCATGTGGCAGCCCAGGTTGCATCACTTCGCGGGGTGTCGCTTGAAGAACTTGCTCAGCAGACGACTCAAAATGCTTTTGACTTATTCAATCTGCCAGCCTTGGAACCATCCGCCACCTGAGGCGCTTTAGGGTTGATCCCTTAATACATCTCTCTATGTTCTTCGGGACAACTACGCCGCCATAGGCGCAGATGAGTCGGTAAAGTCAAGCTTGACTTTGCTGGGTTGTTGAAGTAGTGCCCACGTTGCTGTAATATTTGGGGTCGCGCTAGGCGTGACCCGTTCGAGGAGACGCATGACTGATCAGATCACCGTTGCCCCCGCTGCTTTTGTTCTCCCAGACATGGTTGAGATCCAGCGAGCAAGTTTTCGCTGGTTTTTGCAAGAAGGCTTGATTGAAGAGCTGGAGAGCTTTTCACCTATTACGGATTATACCGGGAAGCTAGAGCTTCACTTCCTAGGTAAAGACTACAAGCTCAAGCGTCCGAAATATGACGTTGATGAAGCTAAGCGACGGGACGGGACCTATGCCGTTCAACTTTACGTTCCTACACGTTTGATCAATAAAGAGAACGGTGAAATTAAGGAGCAGGAGGTCTTTATTGGTGACCTGCCCCTGATGACTGAGCGTGGCACCTTCATTATTAACGGTGCTGAGCGAGTCATCGTTAATCAGATCGTGCGTAGCCCGGGGGTCTACTACAAGTCTGAGACGGATAAGCATGGTCGTCGTACTTATAACGCAAGCCTAATTCCCAACCGTGGCGCTTGGTTGAAGTTTGAGACTGATAAGAACGACTTAGTCTGGGTTCGTATTGATAAGACCCGTAAGTTGTCTGCTCAGGTGTTGCTGAAGGCGATCGGTCTTAGCGATAACGAAATCTTTGACGCTATGCGTCACCCCGAGTACTTCCAAAAGACGATTGAGAAGGAAGGGCAGTTTAACGAAGAGGATGCGCTGCTCGAGCTCTATCGCAAGTTGCGTCCTGGTGAGCCTCCAACGGTGTCCGGTGGTCTGCAATTGCTGGAGTCTCGTTTCTTTGATCCCAAGCGCTATGACCTCGGCCGCGTTGGTCGCTACAAGATCAACCGTAAGCTCCGCCTAACGGTGCCTGACACCACCCGCGTCTTGACCCCTCAAGATATCCTGGCTTCCATCGATTACCTGATTAATCTGGAATTTGACATCGGTAACGTCGATGACATTGACCACTTGGGTAACCGTCGCGTTCGCTCCGTGGGCGAGCTGTTGCAGAACCAGGTTCGTGTGGGCCTCAACCGTTTGGAGCGCATCATCCGTGAGCGCATGACGGTGTCGGACTCCGATTCTCTAACGCCTGCGTCGTTGGTGAACCCCAAACCTTTGGTGGCAGCCATTAAGGAGTTCTTTGGTTCCTCCCAGCTTTCCCAGTTCATGGACCAGACCAACCCTCTGGCTGAGCTGACTCACAAGCGCCGTCTCAGCGCCCTTGGCCCTGGTGGTTTGACCCGTGAGCGTGCGGGTTTTGCAGTGCGAGATATTCACCCCTCTCACTACGGTCGCATTTGTCCGATTGAAACGCCTGAAGGTCCTAATGCTGGACTGATCGGTTCCTTGGCTACTCACGCCAAAGTGAACCCCTACGGCTTTATTGAGACCCCCTTCCGTAAGGTTGAAAACGGTCGCGTTCGCCTCGATCTTCCCTCTGTCTACATGACAGCAGATGAGGAAGATGACCTGCGCGTTGCACCGGGAGACATCACTACCGATGCAGAAGGCTACATCCAAGGTGACAGCATTCCGGTTCGTTACCGCCAAGACTTCACAACTACGACGCCTGATCAGGTTGACTTCGTTGCGGTCTCACCGGTGCAGATTATTTCTGTGGCGACCTCGCTGATTCCCTTCCTTGAGCACGATGACGCTAACCGCGCTCTGATGGGATCAAACATGCAGCGCCAAGCGGTGCCTCTATTGCGTCCAGAGCGTCCTTTGGTTGGCACCGGTCTCGAGGCCCAAGCTGCTCGTGACTCCGGTATGGTCATCGTCAGCCGCACGCCGGGTCGTGTAACTCAAGTGGATGCCGATCGCGTTGTCGTCATGAGCGACAAAGGCGAGCAAATCGTCTATCCGCTGCAAAAGTATCAGCGCTCTAACCAGGACACTTGCTTAAATCAGCGTCCCCTTGCTTTTGAAGGGGATGAGGTTGAAGTCGGTCAGGTGCTAGCTGATGGCTCAGCAACTGAAGGTGGCGAACTGGCCCTAGGTCAGAACGTACTCGTGGCCTATATGCCTTGGGAGGGCTACAACTACGAGGACGCTATCCTCATTAGCGAACGCCTGGTCCGTGAGGACGTCTACACCTCAATTCACATTGAGAAGTTTGAGATTGAGGCTCGCCAGACCAAACTTGGCCCTGAAGAAATCACCCGTGAGATTCCTAACGTCGGCGAAGACTCCCTGCGCCAGCTCGATGAGCAGGGCGTCATCCGCGTGGGTGCTTGGGTTGATGCTGGTGACATCTTGGTGGGTAAGGTCACACCCAAGGGTGAGTCAGACCAACCCCCTGAAGAGAAACTGCTACGCGCCATTTTTGGTGAGAAAGCCCGCGATGTTCGTGATAACTCCCTGCGAGTTCCCAATGGCGAGAAAGGTCGTGTTGTAGACGTTCGCGTCTTTACCCGTGAGCAAGGCGATGAGCTTCCACCGGGTGCCAACATGGTAGTCCGCGTTTATGTGGCTCAGAAACGCAAGATTCAAGTCGGCGATAAGATGGCAGGCCGTCACGGTAACAAGGGAATTATTTCCCGGATTCTGCCGGTGCAGGACATGCCTTATCTGCCCGACGGTACGCCGCTAGACATCGCACTCAACCCCCTGGGTGTACCTTCCCGTATGAACGTGGGTCAGGTCTTTGAGTGTCTGCTGGGTTGGGCTGGTGATAATCTCAACACCCGCTTTAAGCTCACGCCGTTTGATGAGATGCACGGTGCAGAGGCATCTCGCCTGTCAGTGAATGCAAAGCTGGAAGCTGCGCGCAAGCGGACTGGAAATGATTGGGTTTTCGACAAAGATAATCCTGGAAAAATCCAGCTCTATGACGGTCGTACCGGTGAGCCATTTGACCAAGCTGTGACGGTGGGCCGTGCCTACATGCTCAAGCTGGTTCACATGGCGGACGATAAGATCCACGCCCGTTCTACTGGTCCTTACTCCTTGGTGACCCAGCAGCCTCTGGGTGGTAAAGCTCAGCAGGGTGGTCAGCGCTTCGGTGAGATGGAAGTGTGGGCGCTGGAGGCATTCGGTGCGGCTTACACCTTGCAGGAACTGTTGACGGTGAAGTCTGACGATATGCAGGGCCGTAATGAAGCCTTGAATGCGATCGTTAAGGGCAAGGCCATTCCTAAACCGGGTACACCTGAGTCCTTCAAGGTTCTTATGCGGGAATTGCAGTCCCTGTGCTTGGACATCGCGGTTCACAAGCTGGACACCAGCATGGATGGAAATGATCAGGACACTGAGGTCGATCTGATGGTGGATGTGAGCAATCGCCGTGCTCCTTCTCGTCCGACCTATGAATCGATTGCCCCTCGCGAGGAAGCTGCTCCGGAGGCTTAGGCCGTTGCTGAGGTTGTGGTCTACGAAAGGCTGCAACCTCACAAGCTTTAGCAATACAAATGGCTGCTTGTCGTTACAGCCTTCCCCATAACGCAATTTTTATTTGGCGACTGACTGTCGGAGCTTGCTTGCTCTTGTCCTTCGCCCCTCGAACGCTACCAGAAAGGAATGCGCCCAATGGCAAAGCTAGAACAACGGTTTGATTACGTCAAAATTGGACTTGCCTCCCCTGAGCGAATTCGCCAGTGGGGTGAAAGAACCCAGCCCAACGGCAATATCGTGGGTGAGGTAACGAAGCCTGAGACGATCAACTACCGCACACTCAAGCCCGAGATGGATGGCTTGTTTTGCGAAAAGATTTTTGGCCCTGCTAAGGATTGGGAATGCCATTGCGGTAAGTACAAGCGGGTGCGCCACCGGGGCATTGTTTGTGAGCGTTGTGGCGTCGAGGTGACGGAGTCACGGGTTCGTCGCCACCGCATGGGCTATATCAAACTGGCTGCTCCAGTGGCTCACGTTTGGTACCTCAAGGGCATCCCTAGCTACATAGCGATCATTCTCGACATGCCTTTGCGCGATGTTGAGCAGATTGTTTACTTCAACTCCTACGTTGTGTTGGATGCAGGCAACCATCCTGAGTTGCAGCATAAGCAACTGCTGAATGAAGACCAGTGGATGGAACTGGAGGAGCAGATTTACTCCGAAGATTCCACCTTGGAAGGCATTGAGGTTGGCATTGGCGCGGAAGCATTGCAGCGCCTGCTCCAGGATTTGGACCTGGACACCGAAGCTGAGCAGCTACGCGAAACCATTGCTGTTTCCAAAGGTCAGAAGCGAGCCAAATTGATCAAGCGCCTTCGGGTGATTGATAACTTTATTGCAACAGGCTCCCGCCCTGATTGGATGGTGTTGCAATATATTCCGGTGATTCCGCCCGACCTGCGTCCGATGGTGCAGTTGGATGGTGGCCGCTTTGCAACCTCTGACTTGAATGACCTCTATCGTCGAGTCATTAACCGCAATAACCGCTTGGCTCGTCTCCAAGAAATCCTGGCTCCGGAGATTATTGTCCGCAACGAGAAGCGGATGCTCCAAGAGGCGGTTGACGCTCTGATCGATAACGGTCGCCGTGGCCGCACGGTTGTGGGTGCGAATAATCGTCCCCTCAAATCCCTCTCCGACATTATTGAAGGTAAGCAGGGTCGTTTCCGTCAGAACTTGCTGGGTAAGCGTGTTGACTACTCCGGTCGTTCTGTCATCGTGGTGGGTCCGAACCTCAAAATTCACCAGTGCGGTTTGCCTCGGGAGATGGCGATTGAGCTATTCCAGCCTTTCGTTATTCACCGCTTGATTCGTCAAGGCTTGGTCAACAACATTAAGGCAGCTAAGAAACTCATTCAGCGTACTGATCCCGTTGTTTGGGAAGTTCTGGAAGAAGTGATTGATGGCCACCCCGTGATGCTCAACCGAGCTCCAACGCTTCACCGCTTGGGCATTCAGGCATTTGAGCCCATCTTGGTTCCAGGCCGCGCGATTCAGCTGCATCCTTTGGTCTGCCCAGCGTTTAACGCTGACTTTGATGGTGACCAGATGGCGGTTCACGTGCCTTTGTCTCTGGAGTCTCAGTCAGAAGCTCGCCTGTTGATGCTGGCTTCTAACAACGTTCTGTCTCCTGCAACGGGCTCTCCAATCATCACGCCTAGTCAGGATATGGTCTTGGGTTGCTATTACCTCAGTGTTCACAATCCTACAAAACAGAAGGGTGCAGGTCGTTACTATGGCTCGATGAACGATGCCATCATGGCCTACGAACAGGACCAAATCGATCTCCACGCCTATGTCTGGGTGCGGTTTGATGGCCCTGTTGAACAAGATTCTGATGAGGGTGAGCCCACTGAAGTGACAACCAATGACGATGGTTCAATCACGAAGGTCTATGAGAAGCGCCGCACACGTGAAGATGCCGAGGGCAATGTTTTGTCTCAGTATGTGTTGACGACAGCGGGGAGAAGCATCCTCAACAAGACCATCCATGACGTTTTGGTCAATTAGGGAGTGATGGAATTAACCGGTGTCTTGCGAGTCATCGGTTAATTCACTTCGAGCAGGATCGACTTTTAAGTATTGGCTCTCAACCGTAGAGCGATCGCAGTTCAGTTGGGTAATTAGGCGGCACCA
>CALLPZ010000567.1 GCA_938015405.1 uncultured Pseudanabaenaceae cyanobacterium | reverse complement strand
GCTCAGCGATGCTAAACGCTCGACCTGGGCTCCCGCACCTTTCCAGGCTCCAAAGTCTTTGAACTGATAGTACTGACCATATAGCTGACCGCCTTCTTCAAACAGGCGCAGCAGCCGTTGGCGATAGGGCTGGTCCAGTTTGAGGGCTGGAGCCTGCTCTAAAAATAAAGTGATGCTGTCCTCTGCGAATAGCGGGGTCTGCTTTTGCCACAGTCGCAGACTAACGAACCAAGCAGGGCTGTCTAAGGCCTGGGTCTGGTTACTAAACTCACCGCATAGCAAATTTGCTAACTGCTCTAATCGGGCCGATCGCGCCATTCCCTTAATCTCTCTTTCAAAACAGCTTCCCAAGCTCCCTACAGCTTAATATTTTGGTAGTAGCAAAACTTCCAGGTCGAGTCATCGTTCTGGAAAGTCCCCAAGCTTCCAATAAATTTTAGATTTCCCTGAGCTTCTAAGCGCCTTCCGGTGAACCCTAGAGCCAACAGCGCTACCGCCGGGACTCTCTAAATTTCCGCTTGAATCTTGCTATGACTGTCTCTTTGCCCGCCTACATCCCATCTATGAAGTCTTACCTGGCCGCAGCTCTGCAAATGACAAGCCTTCCAGATGTCGAAAAGAATCTGGATCAAGCTGAAGAACTCATCGATTTGGCGGTGCGCCGAGGGGCGGAGCTGATTGGCTTACCCGAAAATTTTGCCTATATGGGCGAGGAGCAGGACAAGATTGAGCGCGCGAAGGAAATTTCTGACCAAACAGAGAAGTTCCTTCGTACGATGGCCCAGCGCTATCAGGTGACGCTCCTGGGCGGTGGCTTCCCCGTTCCTGTGGCGTCCGGTCAGGTCCACAATACGGCGCTGCTCATCGGCCCTGATGGTCAGGAGCTGAGCCGCTATGAGAAGGTCCATCTCTTCGATGTGGACATCCCTGATGGCTATAAGTATCAGGAATCCACCACGGTGGTGCCCGGTCGCCGCTTGCCCAAGCTCTACGATTCTGAGCAGTTTGGCAAAATTGGCCTATCAGTTTGCTATGACGTGCGCTTCCCTGAGCTGTACCGCCATCTCTCCAAAACTGGGGCTGAGGTTCTATTCGTTCCTGCTGCCTTTACGGCCTACACCGGCAAGGACCACTGGCAGGTGCTGATTCAAGCCCGCGCCATCGAAAACACCTGCTACATGATTGCGCCCGCCCAAACCGGCGTTCACTACGATCGCCGCCAAACCCACGGCCACGCCATGATTGTGGACCCCTGGGGCGTGATTCTCGCCGATGCTGGCAGTGAGCCCGGTGTGGCGATCGCCGAAGTCGATCCCGGCCGCCTCAGCCAGGTCCGCCGCCAAATGCCCTCCCTCCAGCACCGCGTCTTTGCTTAGCGCTTTGCTCAGCCGTAGGAGCAACAACTTACAGTTCTCCAACGTTTGATTGCTGACGACTGTTACAAAAGTGACGTCCTAACGGACCCAAAGCCTGTCAAAATGGCCCAGAGCCTTTGCCAGCCTTGGGTCCGTTTTTATTGGGACGCAGTCGCTGTTCAGATGGAACGGTCTCCCTGGTCAGCCGCTGGGTAGTCTATGCCTAATGCCTGCAATGGTAGAAAATTAGTCAATGTGCAGATAAGCCGCCCTCTCCATGCCCGATTTAATATTCACCCACCTGTTTCCAAGTTTTAGCTTGGCTGCAGTTGGCTTTCCCCCCATTCCTCTCTTCCTCGCTGAAGCTGCCGCCGAAAGCGATGGAGAAGTAGCCCCCCTCGTTTTAGCTGGGGTGCTCCTCAGTTTGATTGTGGTTTTTCTCGCCAGTAAGGTCGGCGGCGAAATTTGTGCCCGCATTAATCTACCGCCGGTCCTCGGAGAATTAGTCGGTGGTGTTGTCGTTGGCGTTTCCGCCCTGCACCTGCTGGTCTTCCCCGAATCCGGGGCCACTGCTGCCGATTCGGTCATTATTCAAATCTTGCAGCAAACTGCAGGTCTCCAAGCCTCCCAAGCCGCCGAGGTCTTCTCGGCCCAGAGTGAGGTGATTTCGGTCTTGGCCGAAATGGGCGTGATCCTATTGCTGTTTGAGATTGGTCTTGAATCGGACCTCAAGGAACTCATTAAGGTGGGTCCCCAGGCAGCGATCGTTGCCGTCGTCGGTGTCATAACGCCCTTCGCCCTTGGTACCCTGGGCCTGCTGGCGTTCTTCCACATGGACCTGATTCCCGCCATTTTTGCCGGTGCGGCCCTAACCGCCACCAGCATCGGCATCACCGCCAAGGTCCTGTCCGAGCTACGACAGCTCAGCTCCAAGGAAGGCCAAATCATCATTGGTGCAGCCATCCTGGATGACATCCTCGGCATCGTGGTTTTGGCCGTGGTCGCCAGCCTCGCAAAAACCGGCGAAGTCAAGCTGGGTAACGTTGCGCTTTTGCTCTTTAGTGCCGCTGCCTTTTTGATTGGCACCATTGTCATTGGACGCCTCCTCGCGCCTTATTTCATCAGCGTTGTCAAAGAGCTCAAAACTCGCGGTCAGCTGATCATTGCAGCGATGATCGTGACCTTGCTCTTGGCCTATGTGGGAGCCATCATTCACTTGGAGGCCATCCTCGGCGCCTTCGCAGCAGGCTTAATCCTGGGTGAAACCGAGAAGCGTCATGAGCTGGAAGAACAGGTTGTGCCCATCGCGGACCTGCTGGTGCCCATCTTCTTTATCAGTGTGGGTGCTAAGACTGCCCTTTCTGTCCTGGACCCTACTGTCCCGTCCAACCGTGAAGGTCTAATCATCGCGGCGTTCCTGGTCACCGTTGCCATTGTCGGCAAGGTCGTCACTGGTTTTGCCTTGGTCGGCAAGTCCGATGTGAACAAGATGGCGATCGGCGTCGGCATGATTCCTCGCGGCGAAGTCGGCTTGGTCTTCGCAGGCGTGGGTGCGGCTAGTGGAGCCTTGAGCGATTCCCTCAATGCTGCAGTGATCGTCATGGTGATTGCCACAACCTTTGTTGCTCCACCGCTATTACGGGTCGCCTTCAATATGGGCGGAGGAGACGAAGAACCAGCAGTGGCCGCTGCGGGTGTTGAGGCCGATGAAGGCTAAATCAATGCAATAAAGCAAACTGCATCAGACTGCTAGCTAAAGAAGCCCCGGCGATCGCCGGGGCTTCTTTTTACTTTAAGCACTGTTGTACTAATACCATTAGAATAGGGTTACAGCAGAAGGAGCGATTCGATGACAACTGAAGCAAGACTCGATCGCATTGAAACCCTCCTTACAGAGTTTATTCAAGAAAGTCGCGACCAATTTCAACAAGTACGCGGCGAAGTCCAAGAGGTTCGTGGCGAAGTCCAAGAGGTTCGTGGCGAAGTCCAAGAGGTTCGTGGTGAAGTCCAAGAGGTTCGTGGCGAAGTCCGGGAGGTTCGCGACGAGGTGCAAGAGGTTCGGCAGACTGTCGGCCAGCTAGATACCCGCATGAACACCGTGGAAAATCATCTCAGCCAGATTCAGCGCCAGCTAGACGGTGAAGTCATGAGCGTGACTCAAATGGTGTTGAACCTGGGTGAACAGATGCATCAATATCGAGGGGATCTGGAGCTGTTCAAACAAGAAATTAGGGTCTTTATTGCTGAGATGCAGCATATGAAAGGCAGCTTCATCGCCCATATGGATCGCACCAATCGGATTTTAGATTTCCTGATGCGGCGAGTTGGTCCTGATAGCGCAGCCTGATTCACTGTTCAGCATTCACTGTTCAGCCTTATTCAAGACCTTGGCAAATCAGACCCACATCGCAATCATCGGCTGCGGCATTATCGGAGCCCTTACCGCCTACGAATTGAGCCATAACACTGGCTTCCGCATCACCGTCTTCGATCGCCAGCAACCCGGCCAAGGCTCAACCGGCGCAGCCCTAGGCGTACTCATGGGCGTCATTAGCCATAAGAAGAAAGGCCGCCGCTGGCATCGTTGCTGGGCCGGGCTGGAGCGCTATGAAACGCTGGTGCCAGAGCTAGAAGCCATCACGGGGCAGTCCATCCCCTTTAATCAAAACGGTCTACTGCGACTCTGTTTTGAAGGCGATGACATGGCGGGCTGGCAGCGGCTGGCGGAGGTGCGGGCAAAGCAGGAGTTGCCGCTGGAGGTTTTGAGTCCAGCAGAACTGGCCGAGCGTTATCCCCAGGTGCAAAGTGATGATGTGATTGGGGCGGTTTATTCGGCGCGCGATCGCCAAGTCCACCCCCAGGCCCTCACCCAAGCCCTCGTCCAAGCGGCCCAGCTTAATGGCGTCCAATTCCACTTCGATGCCGATATCAGCCACTTCACCACCACCGCTGCAGCCGACTCAGGCCACCACTGCCAAACAATTCACTGGGGCGAATCGTCAAACCAGAGTCACGCCCTCGAAGCGGACCAAATCATCCTCACTGCTGGACTAGGCTC
Organism: uncultured Pseudanabaenaceae cyanobacterium; assembly: GCA_938015405.1. Classification (GTDB taxonomy): domain Bacteria; phylum Cyanobacteriota; class Cyanobacteriia; order PCC-9006; family JAAUQQ01; genus JAAUQQ01. The sequence goes on along the minus strand of CALLPZ010000567.1, from coordinate 932 downwards.
AAGCCCGCTCGTCCAAAAACTTCAGCCCGTTGATGAGGCAATCACAACGCCGGCACTCGATATTCGACCCGTCCTGGGCCAAGCCCTTCACATCAGCTTGCCCCAGCCCCTCAGTCTCAAGCCTCAGCCCGTTATCAACGGTCAAGACCTGCATATTGCTCCTGTTGGTCGCGATTGCTTCGCAAGCTTTCGGAGAAATCGCCCCAACGAATATTGGATCGGAGCCACCGTCGAACTCCCAGACGATACCGGCAATCCACCTGGGCTAGAGCAAGCCCGTCTCGATGCACTCTGGCAAACCGCCCTCAGCTTTTGCCCTGCCCTCACCGATGCGACGATCCTGCGCAGCTGGTCCGGCCTTCGCCCCCGTCCCGAAGGCCGCCCCGCCCCAATATTGGAGCCCCTGACTGGCTACGACAATGTTCTTCTCGCCACAGGGCACTACCGCAACGGCGTTCTCCTCGCTCCCGCCTCAGCCCAATGGGTGCAAGCCGAACTCAATGCTCGTCTAGAGGCTCGGCTCTCCACCCATCAATGACAGCCAAATTATGAAACAATTATGAAAAGCAATTCATAATCTTCTTTTCCCTGCAATGGCCCATTCTTTTAACCTCCCTTCCCTGCCCTCCCTTCGCAAAATCGCAGCGGCCACGGGACTGAGTTTGGGCCTCGTTCTTGCAGGCTGCACCGCCGAAACCGGAGCCAGCGCCGACCCTCGCCCCAGCGTCGTCGCCAGCAACACTATCATTGCCGACCTGACCGAAGACATTGCCGGAGACACCATCAACCTCACCAGCATTCTTCGCCCCGGCGATGACCCCCATATCTACGAGCCCGTCCCCAATGACATCAAGGCATTAGAGCAAGCTGATTTAGTGCTCTACAACGGCTTTAACCTGGAGCCTGCGCTGATTCGTCTATTGGAAGCGGGT
>CALLPZ010000566.1 GCA_938015405.1 uncultured Pseudanabaenaceae cyanobacterium | reverse complement strand
CGTCATGGTTGCAACCTTGATTTCTAGTCTAGTTACTTTTCTTCCTTAGGGGCATCCAGCCAGCTTCTAGCAGACAATCACGTTCCTAGCCCAAGAGCGTTTATGGTTTCTCAAATTTCGCGGGCTCCAACTACGGTCCCTCCCCAAACCTCAGCCCCCACCCTTTCCGTCCGGGGCTTGACCAAGCGCTTTCGGCGCAAGATTGCCGTCAATGACCTCTATCTCGATCTGTATCCCGGCGAAGTCTATGGCCTGATCGGTCCCAACGGCGCAGGAAAAACCACGCTGATGGAAATGATGGTAGGCGCTGAGCAACCCACCCTGGGAGAACTCAGAATTAATGGCGAACCCTTTCGTCAGGATCAAAACAGCCCCCAACTGCAACGCTGCATCGGCTACCTGCCCGATGACTACCCGCTCTACGACGACCTCACGGTCTGGCAATATCTCGACTACTTTGCCCGGCTGTACGGCATGGGGCCAGCCCAGCGACGCGATTGCTCCGCAAGCTTCCGAAGGAATCGCCTCTACGACATCTTGGAACTCGTCCAGCTCAACAGCAAACGCCGCAGTCGCACCACAGAACTCTCCCGAGGGATGAAGCAGCGCTTAGGTCTGGCCCGCGCCATTATTCACCAGCCCTCCCTGCTGGTTCTGGATGAACCGGTTTCGGGCCTCGATCCTGTGGCTCGGATGGAGTTTCGCGACATCATCAAAACGCTCCAGCAGAGCGGCATGACGATTCTGATCTCCTCCCATGTGCTTAGCGACCTGGCCGACTTTTGCACCACCATCGGCATTATGGAGCTGGGCCATTTGGTCGAGAGCGCACCGCTAGAAGCGTTGTATCAGCGACTGAGTCAGCAGCAAATTTTTATTGGCACCCTGGGCAATCGCACCGACCTAGAACGTCAGCTCAGCCTCCACAACGGCGTAATTTCCCAAGCCCCAGTATCGGATAGCGAAATTTGCGTGGAGTTTGAAGGGGATGAAGCGGCAGCAGGGGCATTGTTGCGATCGCTGGTTTCTGCTGGCATTCCCCTCTGCCAATTCCACCACACCCGCGAAGACCTCGAAACGATTTTCCTCAAGCACTTAGACCACAAGCAGGTGTCCTAATGTTAGTGAAAGTATCAGCCAAACTCTCCGCACGAGCCCTAGATCGACTAGGCGACTGGAACCCTCAGCTCATGCGGGAATGGCAGGGGCGATCGCGATGGCGCAATCTTCTCCTTGCCACCCTGCCTGCCATCGGTGTGCAAGCCCTCATCCTGCTCCAGCGCCTCGCAGAGTTACCCAACAAATTCGCTAAAATCAATCGCTATTGCACCGGCAGCTTGAGCGATTCCTACGAGATTCAACGGTACTGCAACTTAACGCAAGATAGCGGCGGACTGAATATTCAGTGGTCGATGTTTTGGAGTGATATCTTTCGCGATATTAGCGTGACAATGCCCTGGGTTTTGATCGTAGGTGGCGTCTTTTTACTGATTGCAGATTTCTCCAAGGAAAACCAACGGGGCACGCTCAACTTTCTACGCATGAGCCCAGCCTCTAGTCGTCAGATTTTGCTGGGCAAGCTGCTGGGTGTACCGATCTTGCTCTACAGCATTGTTGCAGTGACCCTACCGCTGCATGCAGGTGCTGGCCTGGCAGCAGGCTTTTCGGGACTGGCCCTAGGTGAGTATTACCTGGTCCTGGCAGCAACGATGTTTTGCTTTTATGCCGCAGCTCTATGGTTTGCCAGCCTGACTCCCAAGCTCCAGGGTGCGGGGCCTTGGTTAGGGGCACTATTGGCCTTACTCCTGCTCCTCCTCGGCATGGTTATTACCGACAGCAGCAACAGCACCGTCTTGAATTGGAGCACTGTCTTTAATCCCATCTACAGTCTAAGTTTTTTCGACAGTTCCAATATTGCAGTCAGCAGAAACTACTGGCCCTTCACCGGCAACAATTCCTTTGACATTGTTTGGTTTACCCATCGCCTCAATAACGGCAGCTATCTGGCCCTCACCCTCGCCAATACTTTGGGATTAGGCCTCTGGTTTTGGGGCTTGTTGGAGCGACGGTTTCAAGCGCCAGGCCTGACACCCATCAGCAAACAACAGAGCTATGGTCTGACGTTATTTGTAGCCTTACTAGCGATCGGTTTTTGCACAGTTCCATACCGCGCTAAATACAACGAGGTCTTTAGTCACCAATCCCATGACATTTCAGGCTTCATCATCGCCATGGTGATTTGGAGCCTGATGCTCATATTCCTACTGTTGCCGAGCCAACAGGCAATACTAGACTGGGCAAGGTACCGCAGACAGCGTAAAGCTAAGCAAGCTGGAGCACCGCAGGCCAAGGCTGACGCTACGATCAGTCGAAATCTATTGTGGGACCTACGCCGAAATGACAACAGCCCCACCGAGCTCGCCTTCGTCATTAATTTGGCCCTTATCGGAGGCGTCTTCGCGGTTAGTCTTGCATTCCTATCGGCAGGTTATCGGCAGTATCCCCTATCGATACTCCTGAGCTGGCTCTTCTCGGCATTCTTTCTCTATAGCTGCCTCGTCATGGTCCAGTTGCTATCCCTATCCAACTATCAGCATCGCCATTGGATGTCCGTAGGAGGATTAGTCACCGTGATTGCAGGGCTACCTGCCGCTTTAGGCATGTTGGGACTGGAGCCCAGTGCCAGTAACGCGATGCTTTGGCTACTTACGATTGCGCCCCAAAGCGTGGTTGAGTCATCTGGGAATCTGGCACTCCTCTTTGGCTTAGCAACCCATATTGCGATCGCCAGCAGTCTAACCTGGGTGCTCACTAAGCGACTCCGCCATTTGGGACAGTCCGAGTGGAAAGCCCTACTGGCAGCCTCCCCTCGGGAAGGACTATC
>CALLPZ010000565.1 GCA_938015405.1 uncultured Pseudanabaenaceae cyanobacterium | reverse complement strand
CTAAGCTTGGATGACTTCGGTACTGGCTACTCCTCGTTGAGCTATCTTCACCGTTTTCCGATCAACACGCTGAAAATTGATCGCTCCTTCGTCAATAGTATGGAACCGGGTAAAAGCAGCTTTGAGATTGTGCGTACCATTACTTCCTTGGCAAGGACCCTCAAGATGGACGTGGTCGCAGAGGGAATTGAGACGGAGGCGCAGCTCAATTACCTAAAGTCACTCTCTTGTGAGATGGGCCAGGGATACTTTTTCTCTAAGCCCTTACCAAGCGCAGAAGCGACGGCTTATGTGGAGACGATGCTGCGCGATGGGACATTCAAAGCAAAAGCAGTGGCCTAGGAAGCTCATTGGCTGACTGGAGCGATTAAATCAGCTCAACTATCGGAGACTCTGCCAATGCCAACAACCTAGCCCAAGAAAAGATGCTCCATCCTGAGATACTTCTGGAGAACGCCCAATAGGATCAACAGGGCTCGCCACATCGGCCTTAGCTCGGCCAACCGTAATACTTCCGAAGGAATCTTGAAAGCCATACTGGCCATAGCATCTGTCTTCTAGATACGGTCGATGCTGCTGCTATCTCCAGCACCCATTGCAGCACTTGCAATAATCTAAGCGGTGATTTGCTCGTCATAGCCGAGACTCCGGATCCGATGGGGAACTGCGAATATCAGAATGGGGTCTAAATCCATGTAGATCGACAACTGTATCCTCTGCCCGTCCAAGAAATATGCTCCTCCTTCAGATTAATGAGCTAGCTGCTGGGGAGAGTTCGGACAGTACGAATGGGCAGGTTTAGGTTGCTGAGGCTACGCTAGGAGAACGATGCGATCGCAGTCTATTTCCTACGATCGCCCTCACCATTTTTTTATCACCCGCTACCCAGACAATCACTATGGCAACCGAAGTGCGTTCCGATGGAAGCCTCCAGCGGTTAAAGGAAAACTTTTTCCTACCGCTTCAGCTTTTGGCGATTCCCTGGGCTGTGGAAATCATTGATCAATTCCTCTTCAAAGGAAATTTGAAGTTTGTCGTGATTCCTCGCTCTATTGCTGGAATTCCAGGCATTTTCCTCTCCGCTATCTCCCACGCTGACTTTGCCCACCTCATCGGCAACAGCATTGGTTTTGCCATCTTTAGTTGGATTATCCTCACCAAGAGCCGCAAGGACTTTTGGACCACGCTGATGATTGGCTGGCTAGGGGGCGGCTTGGCCTGCTGGCTGTTCGGGTTGAGTCCTGCCCATGGCCTCAGCGGCGTGGTCTATACCTTGTTCGGCTATCTGCTGCTGATTGGCTGGCTAGAAAAGCGCTTTATTCCGCTGCTGATGTCGGTGTTCGTCTTACTGAACTACAGCTATTTCATTTGGGGGACGCTCCCGACTCAACCCGGCGTGGCTTGGTGGGGACACCTCTATGGATTTTTGCTAGGAATGTTTGCAGCCTATGGCGTGTACCGTGAGCCTGGCCAAGCCTACATTCAGGATTAATGAATGAGCGTTAATGTCGGCAGTTATAGCCTGCCGACATAATTGGAATTGCGAATGACATGAGCTCAGTATCTGAGCTCAGCGCCCCGGCACGTTGAAGCGTTACTCACCGGGGCCTGATTACTGGATGCGCTTAAACAAGATGGAAAGTGAACCTTTCCCTATTTACTATCCTGAGTATTGGTAACCCGCCAGGTTAAGCCACATATATGACCCCGACGGGTTTATAAACGGGAAGTTAGTAAGCACTTATAAACGGTCAATCGATGCATCTAATGTGCGCCGACAAATAAATAATAAGGTCAGTTTTTCCTCTCTTCAACGTAAGCTCATTAGATTTACGGAGATTTGATATCAAAGTGAAACAAAGATAAAACACCCTATTTTGTACTGATCGAGCAATACTTGCGCCGAGGTACATCGCTCTCGGCGCATCATCATGACCTCGCTGCATCTAGGCGTCTCATCCTTCCCACCGTATGAGTTCAACCCGTTGATGCTCAGCCTTGCTTTGCTACTGCAAGGCTTGTTTTGCCCATGGCTCATCGCAATCAGCGCCAGACAGAGTCAAAATCTATCCAGACAAGGATTTCAGTCGACGTGGGTCAGCTTTAGCACTGAGGCTGGGAGTACATTCCTAGGCCGTTAGGCGATCGCTTTGGCTGGCAATCTAACCCAGGTGCAAAACCAGAAAAATAAAATGTTCCCTCATATACACCTGCCGCCAATCTGCCTAATCATCAGGGTTTCCCTTCAATTCCTCGGAGCAAGGGAAATCTAGCAGTCAGTACAATAGAGAGGATCGAACATTTAGCAATGGGAAATCCCAGGGAATAGAAGCATGACGATTCAAGCAGACTCTTCGCTATCGGATCCGTGGGACGCTCAACCAGAATCTCCTTCGCAGGCGGCTCCCGAAGCAACATCCATCGAGTTGTTCAACTCTCCTGCATTTCCCATGATTCTGTTCATCTGCCTTGCCTGGCTGATGTTAAAGGGGGCCGTGCAACTGCTTTGCTTGGGTATCGTGTCTGGCATTTTCATCTATCGTCGGCTCACGCAGCTCTCCCAGAACGTTGAAGCCAAGCCACAGGTTGGGAATGCATCGGACTCGTCTCCTTCACAGAGCTCAAACCCCGCTTTGGCAATGACATAGCGGTTTCTGGGTCAAGCAAGCTCCTTCACCCAGTCAATGCTTGGAGGAGCTTGAAGAGTTTTTGAGGCATGGTCTCCCCCCGAATCGAAGAGACTGGATTGCCGCTATGACCGATGGATTGAGTCCGGTTGAGATTTAGCTTTGCCTGGGAGACCCTGTCGCCAGGATGTAGGAAAGGTTCGCGATCGCCCCAAGCCACTTTCGCTACGGAATCGCCGTATCCTATAGAAGCACCTAGCCCCGCTCTCCCCCTGATGCAGACCACCGATCCTTCCAGCCGTAGCGATGATCGCGCTATTTTACGTGAGAAATTTGCAGTTCCAAGCTTGAATACTGGCTTTGACGAGCAAAATCCACCGGATGCTAAGACCATCGATGCCTGTGTCCACTGTGGGTTTTGCCTGTCCACTTGCCCCAGCTATCGGGTACTGGGCAAGGAAATGGATTCTCCTCGGGGTCGCATCTATCTCATGGATGGCATTAATCAGGGTGAGGTGCCCTTTAGTGAGACAGCGAGTCAGCATTTCGATACTTGCTTGGGCTGTCTGGCCTGTGTCACCACTTGCCCCTCGGGTGTGCGCTACGACCAGTTGATTGAGTCTACGCGTGCCCAGGTGGAGCGTAATCAGCCTCGCAGTTTTGCAGAGAAGGCCCTACGCAAGCTAATTTTCAATCTGTTTCCCTATCCTGATCGGCTCCGGTTGCTGATGCGACCGACCGTGGGACTGTATCAAAAAACAGGCTTGCAAAAGCAACTGCGCAGTTTGGGCTGGTTGAAAAAGATTTCGCCTCAGCTGGAGGCTATGGAGGCGTTGCTGCCGGATCAGTTGCCGGAGAAGGCCTTTCGCGATGATCTGATTGGGGTGACGCCAGCCCAGGGGGAGACGCGCTATCGGGTGGGGATGCTGTTGGGTTGTGTGCAGCGATTGTTTAATCCTGAGGTGAATGATGCGACGGCGCGGGTGTTGGCGGCGAATGGTTGTGATGTAGTTGTACCTGCAAATCAAGGCTGTTGTGGGGCGTTGACTCATCACCAGGGGCAGGAGGAGCAAACGCGTGAGCTGGCGCGGCAGATGATTGATGCCTTCGAGCCGCACGATTTGGATGCGATCGCGATTAATGCGTCGGGCTGTGGCCATAGTTTGAAGGAGTATGGCCATATTTTGGCGGATGATCCGGTCTATGCGGAGCGGGCGAAGGCGTTTTCTGCAAAGGTGAAGGATGTGCAGGAGTTTTTGGCGGAGGTGGGGCTGACGGCAGAGATGTCGGCTTTGCAGGAGGAGCCTTTGGCGGTGGTGTATCAGGATGCTTGCCATATGATTCATGGGCAGCAGATTACGGTGCAGCCCAGGCAGTTGTTGCGGCAGATTCCGGGGGTTCAGTTGAAGGAGCCGATGGATGCGGCGTTGTGTTGTGGGAGTTCAGGTATTTACAATATTTTGCAGCCTGAGATTGCTCAGGAGTTGGGAAAACAGAAGGTGAAGAATCTGACGAATACGGGGGCGAGTTTGGTGGCGAGTGCCAATATTGGGTGTTTTGTGCAGATTTCGAAGCATTTGGAGTTGGAGGGGAGGGTGATGCCGGTGTTGCATCCGATGCAGTTGTTGGATATGGCGATTCGGGGGGAGCGGTTGGAGAGTTAGGGGGCTGATGGTTAGGGGTAGCCATAAAGCAAAACGGAATTCATACCAAATCAGGTTCGGTGCCCCCCGATTCCCGTCAGTTGAACTCTCTGCGGGCGAACCGCAGTTCGCCCGCAGGGAGTTTAGGGGGACAGCGATTAGGATTTGGTATCAGGAGGCAAAACGGAATTCGGGAGGCAAAACGAAATCCATGAGGGCCAGCCCTCAAACTCCCGCCGTTGGGGGGGAGACTTTGTCCCCCAACGGATTACCCCCTTCTAAGGGTGTTGGGTTGCTTCACTGTTTCAGGTGAGTATTGTGGGCGGCTTAAGGAGAATAGGCGCCGTTGTGGGGTGGGGATGCCTTTTGTTTTTGGGCTATTGGGGATTCAAAGGTTGGAGAGTTGTTGGACGATCGCGTTAAATAGCGGGCGTTGTTCGGGGGTGGGGGCCATGCAGTCTTGTTGGAGCTGGCGTAGGCTTGTGGTGCATTGTTCTGTTGTGGGGTCACTTGGAGCTGGCGTTTGACGGTCGAGTAGGTCTTCTAGGAGGCAGCCGTAGGCTCGGGTTTCGAGTTGTTGTAGGGCGGTTGCTGGGGTGGTGTTGCTGGGGTCGTAGAAGGAGGCTGCACCAAAGTCGCCGAGGATGCTGTGGCCTTTGGGGTTGATGAGGATGTTGTGGGCGTAGAGGTCGCCGTGGAGGATGCCTCGCTGGTGGAGGTGGGCAACGACGGAGGCGATGCCTTGGGCGATGGTGAGGATCTGGCTAAGGGTGAAGTGGGTGTCGTTGCTGTAGGTGTCGCGGGTACAACTGTCTAGGCTGGGGGGGCCACCTAGGTTTTGGTAGTCTTTGGCCAAAAGTTCAAAGAGCAGGCCCGCTTGCTCTTTGCTGTCGGCTTCTGTCTCTAGCTTGGCTAGGACGCTGACTAAGTTGGGGTGGCTGCCCGCAGCGATGCAGGCGTGCATTTCGTCTAGGGGGGAGCCATCGCTGGTGATGTCGCCTTTGAATTTTTTAATCGCCACAGCTCGCTTAGGGGCATTTTCTAATGGGTTGAGATGCTCGGGCGCAGTCCATTGCCCCTGGTAGATGACTCCAGATGCACCTTGGCCGAGTACTTCGCCCAGTTCAAGGGTTGCAGGATCAACTTTCGGGAGTGAGGCGTTGTCGGTGGCGGCGGGACAAAAGGGATTGCCTGCGTAGGCAATCCAAGCCAGGCGAGGCAGTTTGAGTAGAAAGGTGGGTAGCTCGGTGAGCTGGTTGGCGGCGATGCGGATCAGTTCCAGGTTGTGGCATTGGGCTAGCTCGGGGGGGAGCGATCGCAGTCTATTCCCCGCGAGCATCAGCTTTTGCAATTTGCTGAGCTGACCAATGCTGCTGGGTAGCTCGGTGAGCTGGTTATTGGTGAGGATCAGCCAGCGAAAGTTCGGGGAGAGGGCATGGGGGGCGATCTCGCTGAGCTGATTACCTTTGAAGCTGACCATGGACAGCTGGGGGCATTGCGCTAGGACCTGGGGAAAAGATTCAAATTGGTTGTTGTTAAAGAAGGCAATTTTAAGCTGCTGGAGTTGGCTGAAGTCGTCCGGCAGACTGCTGAGGTTGTTATTGGAAAGGTCGAGAAATTCGAGGCTGTCGGCCAAGTCAAAGATCTCGCGGGGGAAGTCGGTTTCGCCACTGGCCAATTGAAAGCGTTTGCTGCCAACCAGCTGGCCAGCACGGAGTTGTTCTAGGGCGTTCATATAGAAGTTTGAATAGGGGGCGAGAGCAGGCTGGAAAGTCTAGAAAAGACGAGTCCAGTCCTGCGAACCCAGACAACCATGCCATAAAGCTTTCAAGCTGACCATGGTTGTCTGGCTCCCTCCTTAGCTTCAACCCACTAGGGCTTGTGTCCAGCACTCAAGGCCAGCGCATCTAACTCCAGCTGCATTTCTTCCACAACTCGCTGATAACAATCCTGTACGTAGGCCTTATCCCGGCTGGCTTCATAGCCCGTGCGCTCAAAGACAATGGGGGGGCAAACCCGGGTGTGGATCTGGGCGGGCAACGGAATGTTGGGCCAGGGACCCAATGCTAATCCCCAGGGTAGGCCGAGGTAGATGGGGACCACTTCAGGGTCAATGCCCAGGGGCCAAGGGAGACCTTTGTCATGGAGCTGCTTTGCCTGTTTGTAGCAGTCTTCCAGCACAAACAGGGTGTCGTGGGCCCCCCAGGACACCATGGGAACGATGGGAACACCATGCCAAAGGGCCAGGCGAATAAAGCCAGTGCGGTTTTCGAAATAAATGCGATCGCGCAATCGATGGGGGCGAAAGGTATCCTGCCCCCCGCCGGGATAGACCAATAAGCTATCGCCTTGCTCCAAAACCGCGAGGGCATTGCGCGGATGAAAGGGAATGGAGCCAACCTTCTCGGCAATATCCACCACGCCAGGAAAAACCTTCCAGATCGTGGCGTGGGTCAGCCCATAGACGGTTCGTTCAAATCCAAAGCGCTTGAACCAGTCATAGAGAAACATCGGTAGATCAGGACAGGCCAGCCCCCCATTATGGGAGCCGACAAATAGCATTTGCCCCTGGGGTGGAATATGCTCCCAGCCACTAGTTTGAACACGAAAATAGTAGCGGTATAGCCACTCCCAGGCAGGCATCAGCTGCTGGATGACCTTGGGGTCGCGGTGGGTCAGGAATGAGTGGGTCAAGGGAAAGCAGTCCTCGGACAGCGGCAATGTCGTGAGTATAAAGCTTTCGACAAAAGAGCGCTGTATTTAACAAGCACTGGCAGGAGACCCCAAGGCCCTAAAAGATAGTATTGAAGACCATCGTACCGACGCGCTTAAACAAAGACCCAAAAGTGCGGCCCCAGTTACGGCGAGAGCCCGTTCTCGTCGAGGTCGAATTCGCCTTCTTAGACTCGGGATTAGCCTCCCACTCTGCCGCTGCCAACTTGGCACTATCAATCGCTAGCAAAATTTGTGCGGCGGTATCAGCACCGGCTTGATTGCCT
>CALLPZ010000564.1 GCA_938015405.1 uncultured Pseudanabaenaceae cyanobacterium | reverse complement strand
TCCAAGGTTGTGCCCGCCGCCGCTGAGCTGCTGAGTGATGCTGATGCCTATGCCGCCATGGCCAATGCCACGAATCCGTTTGGGGATGGTCATGCGACGGAACGCATTATGAAGTTAGTTAAGGCTTACTTTGAGTCTGCGCCATCTATAGGTATAGGCCAGGGCTGATTGGGATGTGCTTGTGAGTTCCTTGTCATCAAATATCTTCCCGAGATCCTCAGGATCGGGGTGAAGTGATATTACAGTTGCGACCCATTTGCTGATTTCTTGGCGGTGGGGTGGGGGCTAAAGCTTACACATTCTTTATGTCCGTAGAATAGCCCAGCCAACATTTGAATATTCCTGCTAGACTTTATGCGCTTATACGGTTTCCATTTGGAAGCGTTACATTAGGCAGTGCTTGTTGAAGTGGGAACACGTCCTTAGGGATGTGATGATCATGGCAACGCTTGGAGTGGTCGGGAGAACAGTAGGGAAGTCAACGATGAAGAAATATTCGGCGATCGTCTGTGCGAGTGTGCTTACCCTAGCGCTGAGTGCCTGTGGTGGTGGTGATGCTCCTACGGAGGAGCTTTCCGGCACTCAGCCCGATGCTGGTGTAGCGGTAGGTGATGCGTCTGGGGACAATGCTGCTGCTGGAGGGGCTGTTCCGGTGCCTTCTGTGCCTTTTGGTAATGCTGACCTGGTGACTTCGCCCATCAATGCCAAGGTTCGCAGTCTGCCTTCCTTGACTCCCTCTGCTTCTGCTGATGCGCGGATTAACAGCACCTCTTCTGGCAAGAGCGATCCGTTCTCTGGGCGGGTGATTTCCGTGCGCCCAGTTCCTCCCGAGCCCGAAGAGGTTGTCGCAAGCTTCCCTTTGTCTAGGCAGCCTGGTCGCAGCCCTGCGAGTGACGTGGGAAATGCGATTGCTGGGGGAGGTGAAGCTAATAATGGAGCTGGTCGTTCTGGTCGCCCTTCTGGTGGTAGTTCCGGCTCCGGTGTGACGGTCTCTAGAAATAGTGGTGGAGCTGGTTCGACTGGCTCTGGTGGTGCTACGGCTGGGAGTTCCGGAAGTGGCGGAGCTTCTGGCTCTGGGAGCTCTGGGAGCGTTGGTTCTTCTGGTAGTGGTAGTTCTTCTGGTAGCGGGAGTGCTGGAAGTGGCGCTGTTGCTTCTGGTGGCGGTGGTTCTTTGCCTGACTTGGCTGCGCGCCCGCCTATTCCTGATCCTGCACTGGCTCGGGCTGTGGAAGTTTCTGGGGTCGTACTGGTTGGGTCTAAGTACCAGGCGATTGTTAAGGCTCCCAATGAGCCTACTAGCCGCTATGTGACGGCGGGTCAGCGTTTGTCTGGTGGTCGTGTGCTGGTGAAGCGCATTGAAAACCAGGGCTCTGAGCCTGTTGTGGTGTTGGAGGAGGATGGCGTTGAGGTCGTTCGCTCTGTGGGAGCGCCTGCTGAGGGCTCTGCTGGTGATGCGACAGCGATGTTGCCTGAGCTGTCTCCTGCTTCATAGATTGAGGGCTGGCTTGATTCTCGGCGAACCTTGAGGATTTGAATGAAAAAGCGCTGGAGCAGCTTGCTCCAGCGCTTTTTCATTTCGGTAAGGCTTGTTTCAATTGCCGTTAGCTTTGGCAAGTGGGACAAAAGTGAGACGATCGCCCACCTAGTTTGATGCGCTCAATCGTAGTCCCGCAGGCACGGCAGTCTTCTCCCGTTCGGTTGTAAACCCAGGCTTGACCGCCGTATTGACCATTGACGCCCTCAATATCACGAAAGTCGCTGAAGGTTGTGCCGCCAGCTCCAATACTGTCTTGGAGAACTTGAACGATTGAGGCGTGGAGCTTGGCGAGTTTACTCTTGCTAATGCGGTGGGTGGGACAGGTGGGCAGGATGCCACTGAGGAAGAGGGATTCGTCGGCGTAGATGTTGCCAATGCCAGCGACAAGGCGCTGGTCCAGGAGGGCATTTTTGATCGGGCGGCGGCTTTTTTTGAGGCGATCGCCCAAGTATTTCAAGGAAAAGTCTTCAGAAAAGGGCTCCGGCCCCAGCTTTTGCAGACCGGTAACGATGCTGGGTACGTCTCGTCCTGGCGGCACCCACCACATTTGTCCAAAGGTTCGAGTATCGACAAAGCGCAGTTCTTGGTTGCCTTTGAAGAAGACCCGGACCCGGGTGTGCTTTTGTAGCTCACTGTCGGGGTTGACCCAAAGGAGTTGTCCAGTCATGCGCAGATGAACGCCCCACCAGCCTGCAGCCTTGCTGTCTTTCTCCAGTTCGGCGAGGAGGTATTTGCCGCGACGGTGCCAGGCTTTGATCTCACAGCCCTGGAGTCCAGTGAGGAAGCTATCGGGCTCGGGGGGGAAAGCAATGGTGCGGGGGAGGAGGACGCTGCCATCTTCAATGGTGATGCCGCAGGTCATGGGGTCTAAGCCCCGGCGGACGGTTTCAACTTCGGGTAGCTCTGGCACGGGGGAAGGGTTAAGAGGGTCGTTTCTTTAGTATGAGGGTGGCTGGGACTTTGGTTGAGTTGCTTCAGTCGGCGGGCCAGCTCACGGAGACGAAGTGAGCTGGTTGACCTGCGGGGTCTTGGATGGGGCGAATGGCACCAATTTTTAAGGCTTGGGGAATGGCGGTGGTGAGGTTGGCCTGGCACCAGTTGCCCAGGTTGGGGCTAAGTTTTGCAGCGGTGGCGATCGCGCCCATGAGCCCTGCCAGTTGAGCGAAGGGTTTCGGAGGCATTAGCGCCAAACTGGCGGTTGCCAATCCTGCGGTGAGTAAGGCTTGGGCCGCAATGTGAGTGCCACAGCGGGGGTGGAGCGCTAGTTGGGTCTCGCCCGCTTGGAGCTGGCGGAGGGCTGTTTTCACGGACCAGTCTAGACGCACGGTGCTGGTCGGGCCGTAGAGTAAGAAGCCTTGGGCAGTGGAGAGACCGTGGAATCGGCGATCGTCCTGAAGCTCAGGTTTGGCTGGGGTTTGAGATTGCCCAGGAGACAGGAGAACCTCGGGGTGGTTGCTGAGGATCCAGATGGTGGCATGTTCTAAGGCATGAACTTGCTGGGTTTGATGGAGCGCTTGCAAGGCTGGAAGTTGAAGCGCAGCAGCTTGCAAGTTGTCTTGGAGGGTTTCTAGCTGGGTTGGGAGGTTGAGGCTAACAGCCTCGAAAAGCTCGGTAAGGGTTGGGGCTGGACTGGCAGGGCTGACGGTCATAGGGGTAAGGCTTAGAAGCAGCTCGGTCAGAGTCTCGATTGCTTTCTATTATTTCGAGCTGAGGTTGCCCTTTGAGGAACTGGGGCGATCGCCGTTAGAAAACGTTGGGGCATAGACGATTCGCGTAATGAAGCGCAATGTTGACCCTGTAGGAGGGAGCGGGATGGATATCGCTTGCTCAGGTTTGATTCGGTTGATACAGGATGATGCGATTGCCTTGGGGATCATAGGCGTAGGCCTCTTTTCCATGGGAAGCTTCCTGGATTTCGCCATGGGGGCATTGCAGTTGCTGGAGGTGGATCAAGGCCTGGTTCAGATCGGGGACGCCTAGGCAAAGACTTAAGGGGCCAGCGCTGCTGAGGTGGAATTCCTCTTGGGCGCTCGGCTTGGGGGGGAAAATGGCGAGGCGCAGGCCACCACTGAGTTGAAACTCGGCGTAGCGATGGGCCATAAACGGCTGGGGGGATTGCCCCAGTAAGGCTTGGTAGAAGGCAACGATGGTGTCGAAATCTTGGGCAGCGAGGGCCAGGAAAGCCTGGTTTTGGGAAAGGGCCATGGGCAATTTAGGGAGCGTAAGGCTGGGGCGAGGCAATCGTAAAACTGTTTATACAGAAGCGACGATCGCTGAACCTGCTGTGTCATCGTAAAGCTATGGACTGGTCCACTGAATGGATGCTGATTGAGTTCGCACCAGTTCTCATTTGTCTTTGAATATTATTTCGCGAATCTCTTGAGGGAGTCGCCGCCAGGGGGTAAGGCCATGGTCTCGGAGAAGTTTCGCCGTGAGCTGCGCAGCGAGTCGGGTAAATGGCGCGATGCAGGCTTGATTTCAGCAGAGCAGGCGGGGCAGCTGGCCCAACGCTACCAGTTTGACCAATTGGAGAAAGAGGCGAGCCGACAGTTCCTCAGCATTTTGTTGGCCTTGGGGGGCATTCTATTAGGCCTGGGGGCGATTACCTTTGTGGCGGCAAACTGGCAAGGCATGTCGCCCTTGGTCAAGGTGGCGTTGCTGTTGGGAAGTTTGCTGACCGTCAATGTTGTGGGCTTTCAACTCTGGAATGATGCCAGGTCTCAGTCGAAACAGCTTTGGGGCCATGCATTGTTGCTGTTGGGGGTGCTGCTGTTGGGAGCCAATATAGGCCTGCTGCCTCAGATTTTTCACCAGTCGGGGCCGCTTTATGGGCTGTTCTTGCTCTGGGGCCTAGGCGTTTTGGTGATGGCGGCGGGGTTGCGATTGAGCTCTCTGGCGATCGCGGCTTTAATTCTGCTGATGATTGCCTTTTTTACGGACAGTGGCTCTCGCCTATCCATGCTGGATAATCCCCAAACTTGGGGGGAGTCGATGATTGCATTGATGCCCTTAGTCCTCGTGGGATGGTTTTTCCCCTTGGCTCGCTGGTGTCGATCTCGCTGGTTATTTGGGCTGGGGGCGATCGCTCTGAGCTGGACGATTTTTACCAATGCCACGTTTTACGGTGGGATGATGCCGGCTTGGCTGGCAGATTCGGTAGCCTTGTTCTTACCTGTGGCATTGCTCTGGTCCTACGATGCCCAGGCTTGGCGGTTGTCTTGGGGGCGGCGAGCGACATCGCAAGGCTTAAAACCATCAGATTCCCCACAGTTGGCCTCTCAGCAACCAGATCCGAAATTATCGGGGGATTCATCTCGGCTGGAGCGTCGAGTCGTTGAGGACAAACTGCAGAGCCGGTTCCGCATGATTGCTCGGACTTTAGCGTTGGTGATTCTGGCCCTGAGTCTCTATTACCTGTCATTTCACGATCTGTGGCGCGAAAGTTGGTGGCGTAGCGATTACATCGACGGTCGCTTTGATGGCAGTCGGATGGCCTGGTTCTGGCTGGTGGATGACATTTTGCTGATTGTTTTGGCTAAGTTGGGCTGGATTGCCCTGCTGAAACAGTGGCCGGGGTTAAAACAGTTCCAGTTACGTTCTCTTAACAGTGGGATGGTCGCTGTTTTAATGACGTTGCCTATCATGCTGTTGATGTGGGTGGGCTTGGTCGGGGCCTTGCCAGTCGTTGCTCCCTTCATCATCAATATTCTGTTGGCGCTGATGGCGATCGGCCTGATTCGTGATGGTTTGGCCTTAGGGATGCGAAGTTGCTTCTGGCTTGGAATGATTTTGCTCGTCGGGGATATCATCACGCGCACTTTCGAATACGAAACCGAGCTGATGTTCAAAGCCCTTGTGTTTGTACTTTGTGGGATTGGGGTGTTGGTGGCTGGCGTTTGGTTTGAGAAAAAATCTCAAGTGCATGGGGCGGCTGGGTAAATCTGGGTTTGAGTTGGTTTTTGACGCTTTGGAACGTTGATTATGGTTGCTGCTGGATCGACTTCAAATCAGACTGCCCCGGTTCGTCGCCGAGCTCGCTGGCGCTTTTGGCTGCCCTTGGCCTTGCAGCTTGCGTTGATTTTGCCCATGCCGTTGCGCAATACCTATACGGCGATCGCGGGTGAAACGGTGATTCTGACCACCGAGCCGGTGGACCCCTACAACTTGCTCCAGGGCTACTACCAAACCCTGCGCTATCAAACGATCTCCAGCCGCGAGGCTGTGATTGAGCTGGAGGGAGGAGAGTTTTTGCCGGAGTACTATCGCGATCGCCGCCCGTTCTATATCGTCTTAGCTCAGGACACAGCTGATGGTGCAACTGCAGGCCCAGCAGATTGGCAACCCGTTCGGGTCAGCCCAGAGCGTCCCATCGTCCAAGCCAATGAACTTTTCCTCAAGGCTTACCCCGAGGAGAACAGCATTCGCTACAACCTAGAGCGCTACTACATGCCCGAGGAGCGACGGGATGAGCTGAATGCCACCATTGAGGATCTGCGTCGCCAGTCGCGTCAGGCGGTGCAAGTGGAAGTAAAAATCGATCGTTTTGGTCGCGCGGTACCGGTGGCGCTGTTAATGGGCGGCGATCGCTTTGAGTTTTAAGCGCACCCTTGCACCTTGCGAGCTGACCTCTAATCCCTGAGTCCTATCGCTGCCCAGGCAGCAAATCTTAGCTTTGACCGTTTGTCTCAGCGGCATCCCGATGACCGCTGTAGGATAGAAACAGCAATATTCAATACATTTTTAGTATCGTGCTATGGATTTAGTCGCGCTCCAAGGCAGTTTAGATAACCTCGCCTTCGCCATTCTGTTTGTCACCATGCTGGTGTACTGGGTTGGTGCGGCCTTTTCCCAAATCACTTGGTTACCCAAGGTGGGAACAACGGGGATGGCGATCGCCAACCTCACCATTGCAGCTTTGCTGGCGTCCCGATGGATTGAAGCAGGCTATTTCCCCATTAGCAATCTCTACGAGTCCCTGTTTTTCCTCACCTGGGGACTCACGGCGATGCACCTCATCGCTGAGCGCATGAGCCAAAGCGCCCTTGTGGGCGTGTTTACTGCGCCGGGTGCCATGGCCATTACGGCCTTTGCGGCTTTGACTCTGCCCGACAACATGCAGCATTCGGAGCCCCTGGTACCTGCGCTGAAGTCCAACTGGTTGATGATGCATGTGAGCGTGATGATGCTCAGTTATGCCACGTTGATGGTGGGAGCGTTGCTGGCGATCGCCTTCTTGATCATCACCCGAGGCCAAGACATCGAGCTTAAGGGCAGCTCCATTGGCAATGGTGCCTTTCGCAAAGGCGGTGTGAAACCTGCCCAGCCTAGCCCTGAGGTTTCAGGGGGCGGTGTGGCGGTGATGGCTGCCACCGCAGTGCAACCCGCTTTGTCCATGCAGCGCCTCACCCTGGCAGATACCCTCGACAACATTAGCTATCGCATTATTGGCTTGGGCTTCCCGCTACTGACCATTGGCATTATCTCTGGAGCAGTGTGGGCCAATGAAGCCTGGGGCTCATACTGGAGCTGGGACCCGAAAGAGACTTGGGCTCTGATCACCTGGTTGGTGTTTGCAGCCTATCTCCACTCCCGGATTACGAAAGGCTGGCAGGGCCGTAAGCCTGCTATTTTGGCTTCTCTGGGCTTAGCCGTGGTGTGGGTTTGCTATCTCGGTGTGAATCTCTTGGGTAAAGGTCTCCATAGCTATGGTTGGTTCCTCTAGGGGGCTGAAGGGCTTCCTCTAGAAGCGATACATCTGAACGTTCAAATACAGCGAAGGGGAAATGGCATGCCATTTCCCCTTCGCTGTATTTGTGTAACTGGCATGCACAGCCGTAAGACCAAGTCCTATTTCGTCACAACTGATTCCTCCGTTTCTGTTGTCTATGGAATCGTGCGCTCCCAGAGAGAATTTGGCAGAAGGCAACAAGCTTGAAGCAACAACCATGGGAGTGACTGAGAGATTGTTTGAGATAACCACTGAGCTGTGGCTTTCGACCTGGGGAGCTTGCCAATCACTAGGAAAAGCTTCGCTTCAAAGGTTCGCTGGAGGCCTCAAATCTGATGCTAAGCCAAATTCTCAAATAGCCTCTTAAGTACATTGTGACCTTTTTCTATAAAGATTAAGTATATCTACGCTGCAGCAACATAGTGCTGATTCGAGCTTTCTGTAAGTAGATAAGTGCTGTAGAGCCCTCTGCTCAAGAATTTCAGCGAAATTGCTTAATAGATTGTTAAACGTAAATTCTGAATTTAGCTGCACTCAGAAAGTTTCTTTTTTTCCAGCCGTGGCTACTATAAACAGGTCAGGTATAAAAACATCAGCTTGTAGAGTAATTCCCCCTGCTCTAAATCGATTTCATGCTTGGTGTTGCAGCTATTTCACATTGATTAACTCATTGGAGTTCGGAGGCGAGCTCAAAACGATGGTTGGCGATCTCCCAACCTGAGAACTCGTACTGCGTGGCAAAAATCTCATTGCAAGATGGCAGACCTTTGAGCTGCTGTGGTTTCTTTGGTGGTTTGGCCTGAGCCAGTCTTCGCGAAGCATTAGCACTTCTCTTCGTGCTGTGTTTCTAGTGAGTTGAAATATTTTGCATTCGCTTCATTGCATCCGCTTTGAAGCGCTGTTTTTCATGCAACTTCTGGGCCTGTCGTTGCGAGCACCCGAGCACTTTGCTTTGTTCTAAAATCAGCCGGATTAACCATGCCAGCCAACTTTAACTACGGCGAAGTTCTACAAAAATCTTTCTTGTTTTACGAGGCTCAGCGTTCTGGCGAGTTGCCACCTGACAATCGTATTACCTGGCGTGGTGACTCTGCTCTACAGGATGGTTCCAAGGTTTCCCATGACCTCACAGGAGGGTATTACGATGCTGGGGACAATCTCAAATTTACGTTTCCCCTGACCGGAGCATTGACAATTCTGGGCTGGAGCTTGCTCGAATATACCGATGGATATATTCAGAGTAACCAATATGACGAAGCTTTGGATGCCCTGAAATGGGGAACCGACTGGTTGCTCAAAGCCCATGAAACAGATTCCAAAGGCACCACTGCCCTATGGGTGCAAGTGGGGAATGGCGATGCTGAATACAACGTCTGGGTTCCACCAGAATCTTTGGGTGAACGTCCTGCCTTTAAGGTCGATCGCCAAAACCCTGGGTCTGATGTGGCAGCTGAAGCGGCGGCGACCCTGGCAGCGGCATCGGTGGTCTTTCGCCCCCATGATGCAGCCTATGCCGATGAGTTGCTAGACAATGCTAAGCAGCTCTATGCATTTGCTGATGATGCTGATTTAAACCCTAATAATGGCAAGCAGCGAGGCAAGTATTCAGAGGTGCTGGCCGAGGCTGTTCACTCCGTGAATACCGTTTTTTCTGAGACGGGTGAACTGGAATACTACGCCTATTACAATTCCTGGAGCGGTTACCCCGATGAACTGCTCTGGGGGGCGACCTGGTTGCATAAGGCCCAAGTCGCCACAGGCATTGCTGATACTACCTATCTTGCTCTGGCTGAGCAGCAATACCAGGAGACTGTCTTTAATGCTCCTTGGACTCAGACTTGGGATGATAAATCCCAAGGAGCTGGTATTCTACTGGCCCAGATTACTCAAAAGCAGTCCTATCGAAATGATGTAGAGGATTGGCTGAATCGCTGGCTACCCCCGGGCTCTGATAATCGTCCAAGTAATGGTGATGGGGTTGTTTATACTCCTGGAGGCTTAGCCTGGCTGACAAACTGGGGCTCTTTGCGAGCAAGTGCTAATACTGCGTTTTTGGCTGGTATCTATGCAGATACCGTCAATGATCCGAATGGCGAATATAGTCAGTTCTCGCAATCACAAGTGGATTACATGCTGGGGGATAACCCTCAGCAATTTAGCTATGTGATTGGAGTTGGTAACGACTATCCTGTCCAATCTCATCACAGGGCAGCGTCGGGGATTATTGGTTATGGCGCTGACTACCAAAATGCCAACCTCGATAATGCGCATCTTCTCTATGGCGCCCTTGTGGGAGGTCCCAAAAGTGCAGATGACAATGACTATCTAGATCTGAGGACTGAATTTGTAACCAACGAAGTGGCATTAGACTATAACGCTGGTTTTACAGGGGCTGTGGCGCGTCTTTACGAACAGTATGGCGGTGCTATCCTGACGGATGAGCAGTTGGGTGGGTTGCCAGAATTAACCTATGCCCCCCATTTACAGGTTGAACTGAAAGGTCAAACGGGCGAAGCCAAGGTGAATTCCTATGGCGATGGGTTTCCAAATGATGCTTCCCAGCTCAATATTTTCCTGAACCAATCAGCTCAACTGCTCGGTAATGGTTCACAGAAGCTAGATTTGAATTTTGCTGGTAGTTCTAGTTATTCGGTGACTGCCCAAACCGTTCTTGAATTTGAATTTCGGAGTGCCCAAGCGGGTCAACTCCAGGGGATTGGATTTGAGCAAAATAATGTCTTGAGCAATGTCGATGAACCACACTTTTTCAAGCTTTCTGGGAGTGATGACTTTGGTCTGACGGCTGGGACCAACTATGTGCCCGGTAGTGGCTGGAAGACTTATTCTGTGGACGTTGGTGATTGGTTTACGGGGGCATTCCAATATTTAACGCTGGTTCATGGACAAACTGCGGGTGATA
>CALLPZ010000563.1 GCA_938015405.1 uncultured Pseudanabaenaceae cyanobacterium | reverse complement strand
CAAACGATAGCAGAGCGCTCCTCTCAGCAGCCCTTGCGTCGCTTCCGTTCCCAGCCCACACCGAGAGTTCGCATCGGCAGCCCCAGCCGAGCTGTGCAGCGTAAACTGATGGGCCTAGTGGGCAATGACCGCGATATTGTTGAAGGCTTAGCCCAGCGGTTGAAGTTGAAGAATCCAGGTCGGAGTGATGATTGGTGCTGGGAGAAAGCAATTTATGATTTGGAACGCGACAGACGATAAAATGGTTGTTTATTCGACTGTTTGTGCTGAAGCCCCATTCTCCCAGTCGAGCTGGGGGTGCACGAACGCTTGAGAGAAATGCAAGGCATCAAGGACCGACCTTTTGTCATGGTGCATCGAGCTACGGCGTTGAGGAGCCTGTCTCGGTCTGACGCTCTGGGGAAGGGCGCAATTCTCCACGGCAGTCAGCACCGACAAAGTGGTTCGACTGGATAAACGAGGTTCGCCTCTGGCAGAAATTGTTCGATAAAGCAGGCCATTGACACAGCGCCTTTGCTCTAAAGCAATTTGGGAGCGGTAAACCCCATCGCAGGCTC
Source organism: uncultured Pseudanabaenaceae cyanobacterium (assembly GCA_938015405.1). Lineage (GTDB taxonomy): Bacteria > Cyanobacteriota > Cyanobacteriia > PCC-9006 > JAAUQQ01 > JAAUQQ01. The sequence continues at coordinate 3,029 of CALLPZ010000563.1, read as the reverse complement.
TGACTGCAAAGGAGGGCATGATGTCTTCATTTTTTGTGGAGAGTTGTGGACTGCCGTCCTCTGCGATCGCTTGGTACAGCAACCCATTCACACAAATCCGTTTTGCCTTGGCCCCTTCTAGGGTTCTCACGGGTCTGCAAGTTCTGGCCACCCAGCGCTCAGGAAAGTCTGTCTGGCTTGATAACTCTGGTACGCCATCCGCCGAGACTGTGCCGTAGAGTAGGCCGTTCACGCATAACCGAATGACCTGGGCGCGGTCTTGGGCCATTGCCTTAGATGCAAAGACCCAGGGCAGAGAGAGCACCAACATCACAGAAAACAAGAGTCTTTGTCGCTGCATCACCATTAGCCTCCAAGCTGGTTCCTAGGTACCTAATTGGTGATCCTGTGAGGCTTTATGCAAATGGGTGCAGTTGGTGCGCTTCTTTGGGGGGATGCCATCAGCGCTCTGAGACACCGCAGCGCTGACCGTTTCGCCATCGCTAGAGACAGGTTCGGGGAGTCTTTTAGGCTGATGCTGCGATCGCAAGGATGATAATACCCAAGAGAAGTGCGCCTCCTAGCACCGCCAGTGCAATCTTGGTCTTGCTGTAAGGTCGGTCTCCCAGCACTTCTCCGGTTTGAGCATTGACCACCACTTGAAATTGTTTGCCCTGATATTGGAAAGCCGAAATCCAAACGGGCAGCAGAATATGCTTAAACGTGATTTGGCTATGGGCTGTATTCACGGAGTGAACGCGCTGCTCATCACCGCCAATGTCGCGTTTCACGTCACTGTGAATCTGGTCATCCATGATGCCCTTGGCAAGACCCAGGCCCTGCTTTACATCCACTTGGTAGCGCTGCACCTTAAAGCCTGCAAAGTACTTGGCTTGGTAAGGCACTAGCTTTTCCAAGGGCCAAGGCTCTAACTGTCTTAATCGTTCTGGCTGGACGGAATCACTGACTCCAGGAATCAAGACATCGTCAAAGAACCGGCTGACGTGACCGCTGGTGTTATGCCAACGGGTGCGTTGCTCTTCGTACTCCTCCTGTTCCTGCTCTCCCGCAGAGTTCGTTACCGTGCGAGTTTGGGTGACGGTGTAATGATCACCCCGCTCACCTCGATAATCGCTGTGGGTTTGAGCATCGTAGGTCCAGAAGGGAATGTACACTCCCTGGAGTTGCTCGGGCTGAGCCAGTTGCTGCAGACTGCTGGGGGCAAACCAGCGGCTGCCCAACCACTTTTGGATGGAAGCATGGCAGTCTTTTTTGCCAATGCGGAAGGGCAGGAGAGATTCCGGCATCATCAACGGATGAGCGATCTGGGGCTCTGCCACAATGCTGGTCCCACAGAAGGGGCAGTCGCCTGCGGTTTGGGGTGGCTCGAATGTGATGTTGGCTTGGCAACCCCCGCACTGTACCTCCAAGGCAGTGCTGGATAGCGTCGCCATCTGAGTGTTTTGGCTGGCGAAGGTTTGGTAGTCTCGCTCTTTAATGGCGGTACGCTCTTTGGTGGTCTTGAGCGTAGCAGCGCTGGTCTTGATCGCCTGGCTTTTGGCTGACTGTTCGCTGTGGCCGCAGAAGGGGCAAACCAGTGCTTCTAGGCTAGGACGAAATTCCATCGAGGCCCCGCACTGGGTACAGGGGAATTCCTGCTGTTTTTGCTTCGCTTCTGACATCATGGTTTGCTAGATTTTCATGTTTTCGCGAGCGATCGCATCGTAGGGACATGGCATGCCCCTACCGCTTCATGGTGCATTTCAGAAAGAGCCCGATGAGGATCTACCTCCTTGGGAAAGCTCCGTTCTGAGCCTTCACCTACATTCCAGGCAAGGGTGGGGGAGCATCTTGGAACAAGACATTCAATTCAGGTAGTTCTGCTGCTGCAACCCAACCCGCCATACCTGATTTCCAAGCTAGGGTGTCCCTCTGGATAGGTTGACTGCGCAACTGATTGAGAGTGAAGGGACCCGCTTGTTGTCCATTGATTGCCACATGCCATTCTGCAGCTTGGGTTGGCAGTGGGGGAGGCATGGCTCCAGGTGCGGGGGGCGCAGCGGGAGCTGCTGGAGGAGCACCCATCGGTTGAGTCATATTGCGCTGGGCAGGCTGAACCTGACCGGGCTGCATGTTATTCATCAACTGCTGGCCCATGGCAATACCCACGCCGAAATCCAGGGCTGGGTTGCCGCCGCCATTCTGAGCCGATGCTTCCACGGCATTGGCCGCTTGGAACTGACTGTATTCCTGCATATTGCCCAGCAGGTTCATGGAGCTACGCTTGTCCAGGGCCTCTTCCACTTCTTTGGGGAGCGAGACATTGGCCACCAGTAGCTTGGTCAGCTCTAGGCCAAAGTTGCCGATTTCCGGTTGCAGGGCATCGCGAATTTGGTCGCCCATATCCTGGTAGCGAGAGGCGAAGTCCAGGATGGGAACGCGAGCCTGGCCAAACCAAGTAGCGAAGGAAGTGACGATGGTGTTGCGAATCTGGTCGCTCATCTCATCGACTTGGAACAGACCATCGGTGCTGATCAGTTCCTTGAGCAGCAAGGCAGGGTCTTGAACGCGCACATGGTAGGTGCCGAAGGCGCGGATGCGCACGGGGCCTAGCTCGGGGTCACGGGCGGTAATGGGATTGGCGGTGCCCCACTTGAGGTTGGTGAAGACCTTGGTGTTGAAGAAATAGACTTCCGCTTTGAAAGGAGAGTTGAAGGCGTAGGACCAGCTCTTCAGCGTGGTCATTAGGGGCAGGTTCTGAGTGCTCAGCTCATACATGCCGGGCTCGAATACGTCAGCAACTTGGCCTTCGTTGACGAAGACCGCTAGTTGGCCGGGGCGCACGGTGAGCTTCGCACCCATCTTGATTTCGTTGTTGTGGCGCTGAAATCGGTAGGCGATGGTGTCGTTACTAGAATCGAGCCATTCGATAATATCGATGAACTCGTTGCGAAGCTTGTTGATAAGGCCCATGGCGCTGTGGTTGAGTGACGACGACTAAACGGGAGTGAGCGAGTCTTGGCTGCAATTGCCTCGTAAGCGACAAGCAA
>CALLPZ010000562.1 GCA_938015405.1 uncultured Pseudanabaenaceae cyanobacterium | reverse complement strand
TACGCCCGTCGAAAGGTCCTGAGATTGATTCAGCTCAACCGCTTTCTTCGCACTCGCTTGAACACGGTTATGGATCGTGCCAATGCTGAGCGGCAGGTCGAAGAGCGCACGAAACAGTTCCACCACGCCGCGATAGGAGCTATGGCAGATCAACACCAAGCCCAAAATCAACTGATATAACCAGTCTTTGGTCACCGGCAGATGGAACAGAACATCGTCATCCTCTTGAGACGGGGCAAATGATTCATCCAGGGCTTGCTTGGCTTTCTTGCCTTGTTGGTAGACGAATTTCCGGCTAACTTGGTGCTTGTCCGCCAGGTGAGTGATCGAAGTTGTCCGAGCCAGCGTCTCAATTCCGATCTCTTGGCGAGTTGCAGGGGACAGATTAGCGGCAAGTGATAGCGCTGGACTCATCGGGAAAATTTGGGACAGGTGGGCTCATTCACACTATCCGATCGCACTCAACGTGTGACCCCAGGTTGAACCATCCCGGTGAGTGACATCGGAGCTCATTACGCCAGTCCACTGCACGCAAGAACCGCGTTTAAACCATAAAGTGGCCAAACGGCCAACTTATGCTTTAAACGAGTGCGATTCGTTTCTAGCGAAATGGGCGACATGGGGAGGGTCCAAACAGCTCAATAACCTAGAGGGTGGAAACTCTAGCCCGTCGGATAGCTACCGACCCTAGACACCTAACTTTCCTTCTGATGTGGGTTCAAGTCCCACTATCTCAGGGTGAGATAACTCCCGATCTGGCCACGCTGAGTAGACTCGGAATTCTACAGGGCGAAGCTGGCAACAGGGCGCAATCAGAGCCAAGACAGATAGGCACACTGGCGCTAAAGGGGAGGCGACATGGGTAAACAGCTCCTATAAAAGTGTCCACAACGCGACTAACTGGTCTGTCACCTCCGCCAGTTGAGGAATGATGCATATCCCCACCCACTAGTCGTTTAAGAGGGGTCACCCTGGGGACATCATGGGCAAAGTGGAGCACCCTAAATCGTCAAGCTAATCGGAAGGAAGGAACGAAGAAAAACGACTCTAGAGTCTCTGGACAGGTCGAAACCAGAGTAGGCGAGACGAGACGCGGAATCCTCTAGAGACGGGTAGGACGAACCGTAATTGGTTCGAGGTTGTAAGAACACATGACTAACCAGAAGATCACGAATTAGGCACATGAAACGTCAGTTCCATAGTGAATTCTGGAGTGAATTACCGTGGAAGAAATTCCGCCGTAATTTACACCGACTTCAAATTAGGGTGTGGAAAGCGATCCGAGCTGGAGATACGGAAAGAGCGAAGAACTTGCAAAAGCTAATCCTTCGTTCAAGATGTGCTCAGTTTATGGCGATTCGTCAGGTCACACAACTGAATCAGGGTAAAAAGACTGCCGGAATCGACGGCAAGCTTGCCCTTGAGATCCACGAGCGATTCGAATTACAGCAAAGACTGGCAGCCCATGTATTCACGTGGCGACACCAGAAGCTAAGGGTAATTCCCATTCCCAAAAAGGATGGAACCAAACGCTTGCTCAAGGTTCCTTCAATTTCAGACCGTGCATGGCAATGTCTTGTCAAATATGCGGTAGAACCTGCTCACGAGGCTACTTTTCATGCAAATTCCTATGGATTTCGCCCCGGTCGCGGAACATGGGATGCACAGAAAGCCATTTACCTCAAACTTAGAGGGACAATGGGTCTCAGCAAAACAATCCTCGAATTGGATGTTGAGAAATGCTTCGATAGAATCGATCATCGCTTCTTACTTTCAAACATAATCTGTCCTCAAAAGATTCGGGAAGGACTGTTAAGATGTCTCCAAGCAGGCACAACACCAGAGTTCCCAAATCGAGGTGCCCAACAGGGCGGCATTGTAAGCCCCTTGCTTGCAAATATCGCTCTTAATGGTATCGAGGATATCTCTCCCCACTTCTATAAAGGTCCTAACGGGCAAAAGAGCTACACCTGCATCCGCTATGCGGATGATGCTGTGTTTATCTTGTACCCTGAACATGACCCTCAAGAAGTACTTTTGGAAGTTGAGAGATTCCTAAAAGTAAGGGGATTGAAAGTTAAAGAGTCAAAAACTCACATCGTTTCCCCGACAGATGGTTTCAACTTTCTGGGGTGGAACTTTCAAGTTAAGCCCTTCGGAAAATGTGTGGTTCGTCCCTCCGAAGACAACTACAAGTCATTCCGACAGAAAGTCAAAAGCATCGTTAACAGTTCGAATATCCGTGTCAAAGACAAGGTGGAGAGAATAGCTCCCATCGTTAGAGGCTGGCGTAATTATCACAGGTTCTGTGACATGAGCGGTTCACGCTTCTCACTTTGGTTTCTCAACCACGCTGCCTTTCGCAGATTTCTCAAATTGCCGAGTGTTGACCGGCACAAAGCACGAGAACTAGCGAAACGGGCATTCCCTTATGTGCCTTACAAACAAGGCCACCATGCAAAAGTCAAAGGAAAGGCGTCGCCCTTTGACGGGGAACTTGTCTACTGGAGTAAGCGAAAGAGCAAGCTTTACGCTGGCCCTACATCGAAAGCTCTCCAGCAGCAACGACACACATGTGGATACTGCGGCTTAAAGTTCGCAGATGATGAAAGGATACACCTCCATCATATCAATGGCGACTCACAGCAGTGGAATGCTAGCAATCTTCTGGCTGTACATGAGTCATGTCATGACTACGCCCACATGCGCAAAACCCGAGGGTAATGAAGCAAGCACTTCACTACGGACGGTTAATACAATCGCAAGCTGTATGCTCCGAAAGGCGCACGTACAGATTCAACAGGGAGGGGCGGAGCGTCATAGCTCCCCTCGACCCTTGTCGTTTTAACCATAAGTTGGCCGCGCATTAAAGCATAAGTTGGCCGCGCAAAGGCTGAAACACTGATTATTACGTTTAGTACGACACGGAATTCTCACCCCGCATCCCCCTGATAGTCTACCAATAGAGGCAAATTAAAGTAAAAGTTGTCCGTTTTTCTAGAAAGGGAGGCCAGAGATGGCTACAACCCTGTTAGGGAAAGAGTTGTATCTCCTCTACAACCAGTTAGAATGCCCCTCCATCCTCCACGAAGGCTTGAGGTGAGGAGGGTACGATGCTGGATGACGCCACTTTCAAGATTTGGAGTGCACAGCTCAATTTATCGGACGAGGCTCATGCATTAGTCAAGCAGGTCAGGGAGTCTGAGCCAGTACGACGAGTGGGTGGTGGCGGCCCTAATGTTTGTGGTCGCTATCCCAGCCTCAAAATGGGAAAAACCATTCAGTTTGAATCCCATAAAGTTGAGCTACCGGCAATTGAAGCCTATGAGACGGATGACGATGTTTTAGAGTTTTACGATCAACCTTTTGAGCTAGAACTGTCATTCAAATCGGCCAGTGGACGCAAGAGAAAGACCAAACACGTTCCAGATTTCTTAGTCTTGCGGCAAACCAGTGTTCGTTTTGAAGAATGGAAACCAGAAAAGCGACTCGAAGAACTCGCCCAGAAAAACCCGAACCACTACTACCAGGATGAAGATGGGATATGGCATAACCCACCCGCAGAAGAAGCTGCTGCTCATTATGGACTCGCTTATCAATTACACCTGGACAGTGAAATCAACTGGATTGAGTATCGCAATTGGCAGTTCCTGAAAAGCTATCGAGATGGGAGTTATCCAATCAATGAAGCCACACAAAGTTCTCTGATTGATAAAGTTGCTGTCACACCAGGAGTCACGATTAGCGAGCTTTCACAAGCCATTACCCCAGCGACTCTCGATGATATTCATGCTCTGATAGCCCTGAAGCTGATCTATACCAACTTGCAGGCAGTATCGTTAACTGAACCTAGCAAAATTCAGTTGTTTCGAGATCAGGCAACTGCTGAGGCTTGCTGCTTAATATCTCCTCCCTCGGAAACGCCCCCAGACAATAGCCAGCCTTCCACCTCGCCTCCAACAACCAAAGCTTGGGAAATATTTCTGCAAGCCAGTCCAGACGACTTGAGAATCGCCAACCAGCGTTATCGGACTCTGAAGCTTTATCTGGCGGACAGCTCCCTCCAGAACACTCAAGTTTCCAAGAGGACTCTCCGACGATGGAAAAGCAATTTTGAACAAGCTCAACTGCTTCACAGCTGGGGATATATTGGTCTCCTCCCTCAGCATCATGCCAAAGGTAACCATTCCGCTAGGCTCAGCTCAGAGGCTTGGGAATTTATTGACCAGGTGATTGCAACTCATTACGACACTCTCCAGCAAAAGGGGAAAATGAGCGTCTATGGAATTCTGGTCAGAGAATGGGAAAAGGCCAAGCGCTCAGACCGTTGCCCCAGTCATGTCACTTTCTACCAATACTTAAATCACACAAATCAATATCAGCACATCAAGAAGCGACAAGGGGGCAAAGCGGCTTACCAACGCTCATCCTTCTACTGGGAATTAAGTTTGACCACGCCACGTCATGGCGACCGTCCTTTTGAAATCTGTCATATCGACCACACCGAATTAGATATTGAATTAGTTTGTTCTCGCACGGGTGAGAATCTCGGTCGGCCCTGGGCCACGGTCCTCCTTGATGCCTTTTCACGTCGAATTTTGGCTGTCTATCTCAGCTTTGAACGACCTTCTTACCGAGCCTGCATGATGGCGCTGCGGATTTGTGTTCAGCGCTTTGAGCGTTTTCCCGAAACCATCGTTGTAGATCGCGGCAGCGAATTCGACAGTGTTTACTTTGAAACCCTATTGGCGACTTTCAACTGTACGAAAAAGCAGCGTCCAACGGCCCGTCCCAGATTTGGCTCTATTCTAGAGCGGTTGTTCGGCACAACCCACAGTGAGTTTCTCTACACACTGCGAGGCAACACTCAAAGCACCAAAAATGTCCGGCAAGTGACCCGGAAAACATCCCCTCAAACTCAAGCCGTTTGGAATCTAGGAGAGTTGTATATCCATCTATGCCGGTATAGCTATGACGTTTACGAACAGCTTTCTCATCCCACTTTAGGCCGCAGTCCACGAGCGGCTTTCCTTGCTGGCATTGAACAAACCGGTGAGCGTCCTCAGCAACGAGTGGTGAGTGATTTCAATTTCCACATCCTGACGTTTCCCTCCACGGCCAAAGGAACGGCCAAAGTCCAAAAGACTCGAGGAATCTGTGTCAACTACCTCCATTACTGGGCCATTGATGATGGCTTTCTCAATCCCGCCATTGAGGGCAGACAAGTTCCAGTCCGCTATGACCCCTTTGATGCCAGTACTGCATACGCTTACGTGAAAGGTCGATGGGTCCGCTGTATTTCCGAACATCAGGCTCTCTTCCAAGGACGCTCTGAACAGGAGATTAAGGTGATCAGTGCTGAAATTCGTCGTGAAAAACAGCTACATAACCGCACATTTACCCTACGCGCCAAAACGATTGCCTCCTACTTGGAGGCTGCTGAAGCCAGTGAAGCGGTTCAGCTACAACGCTTGAAAGATTTAGCCACTGGGGATGTTCACCAACAAATTCAACCCCAGAACCTGCTTCCAGAAGCCGGACTGCAGGCTGAGGGTAAACACCAACAGCACCGTCTCGTTGAAGCTTCCATTCCGTTTGAAATTGACCTCTCACAAATCAAACCCTATGCCACTGAGGAGTTATGGACATGACTCAATCCCTACGCTTTCCTCAAGCATTACTGGACCAATCTGCTGCTGCTAGACTTCACTATTTCAAAAACATCACGGTTCCTCATCGCCATCTTCAAGCGGCTCTTGACCAATTGTTGTTGAACCTGAGAGAACCGGCTGACATTTCTATCTTCTTCATTGTTGGACCCTCGGGAGTCGGTAAAACGACGCTGCGTTTAAGAGCTGAGAAAATCCTCCTGACGGAATCCTTACCGGAACTACGCGCAAATCCAGCCCATATCCCCGTTGCTGGCATGGAGGTCGCTGCTTCTGAACAGGGGAAGTTCAGCCACCGTGACTACTACATGAGGGTCCTGGATGCCGTGGATGAAGTTCTCGTTGCTTACAAGTCCAACTACGGCCTTCACTATTCCCCCGACGCCATTCATCCTCAGAGAAGTTTGGCAGCCTTGCGGCGCTCCTTGGAACATGTCTTACGCCACAGACAGGTCAAAACCCTCATGGTTGATGAAGCTCATCACCTCGTCATGATGGCTGGGGCTCGCCAAATGCTTCAGCAGATGAATTGGATCAAGTCCATGGCCAATATCACTCAAACCACCCACGCATTATTTGGGACCTACGAATTGCTTAACTGTTGTCGTCTAAGCGGACAGCTCAGCAGACGAAGTGAAGACATTCACTTGCCTCGGTATCAGAAACATTCCCAGGCAGATGTCACCGAGTTCATCCGAGTTCTCCAAACCTTTCAGCGTCATCTCCCCCTAGCCACAGAACCCACTTTGGATCAATGGTGCGAATATTTGCTTGAATATTCCGTCGGCTGCATCGGCATTCTCAAAACCTGGCTGATTCGGGCTTTACGCACTACTCTCACAGAAAACGCTTCTACCATCACGATGAAGCATTTGCAGCAACATCAGTTATCCGTTGCCCGCTTTCATCAACTCCAGGAAGAAGCTGAATCGGGTGAGCAACACTTAATCAATGACCGGACTGACACCGGGCAACTCTCTGCGTCTCAACCCAGCCAAAAGCCATCCACACCGAAGCGGCAGGTTGGCAAGCGAAACCCTAAGCGAGATCTGGTCGGAGGACAGAGCTAATGTCTGGACAACCTCCGTCGCCAAGCCAGTTTTGGACACTACACAGGCCTCATCTACCTCCCCGCAGCCGCCTTTTTCATGTGCAACCAATCGGTATTGGCACTCTATTTGCTGAAAGTCTCATGGGGTATATCGTTCGCCTTGCTGACTACCATTGCGTTACACCACGGATGCTGGTTCTCAAGGAGATTGCTCCTCAGATGCTGGCACAAGGCTATCCGGCTCCCCGGTGGCGTCAACGACTTGAGCGTCTCTTTACCCCTTACAGTCCTCTCATCAAGGGGAATGAAGTTTCCGGCATCACTGTCAAAGCCCTCCTTCAAGCACTTGAGGAATTAACACAACAACACGGCCTCACGCGACTTGCGCTTTTGCGACGAGCCTCAACCCTTGTCCCAACCAGTCATCTACGCCGAACTCAAGCCTGGTGCCCGCTTTGCTTAGAGCTTTGGCATCGAGCCCAATGTTCCATCTACACTCCACTCATTTGGCTGCTTCAAAATCTCCGCATCTGTCCACAACATCCTGAACAGGAGTTGCTTGAACACTGTCAGCACTGCCAGCAATCTTTCCCTCCTTTGGCCAGCAACTTGAGTCCTGGGGTTTGTCCCAAATGTCATAACTGGCTTGGGAGCCCCACGCCTATCGAGAACCCATTTCTGGCTCCCCAGGAAGAAACTCTCTGGAGCCCGTTCATCCGAACCTCTTATCCCCTCGAAGAACAACTCGCATGGCTTGACGATGCCGAAACGTTGATCCGTCAAGCTTCCCTGCCTTTTTACCCACCTCATCTTCCTTGGTTGAGTGGCATCGGGACTGGTTGTTCCAGTTCACTGCACTTACAGGCAGCGTTTTAAGCATAAAGTGGCCAAACGGCCAACTTATGCTTAAAACGACAC